>JAKSVJ010000242.1 GCA_024408015.1 Clostridia bacterium | reverse complement strand
TTGATTTTATCAAAATTCTTTGATATAATTCATGACAAGTTATATTTTCTATCAGGAGATGATTAAATGATTTCTCAAGAGGTCAAAATTGAAAAAGACTTTGATGCTAGCTCTAGCTCAGTTGCATTGAACCATAGACCTATTTCACAGTTCGTAAGCATCGCAACAAACTATACAGACTGTAGAATTTGGATTACAAACGAAGATCGTAGACTAAATGCAAAAAGTTATCTTGGTATTTGCTCACTCGGCATAAGACAAGGTATCACAGTAACACTAACAGCTGACGGTGCTAACGAGAAGGAAGCAATTGAAGAGCTCGTAAGCTTCCTAAAGGGCGAAAACTAAAATAATTCGGCAGAGTAGCGAAAACTTCGTACCCTGCCTTTTTTATTCGAAGGAGAAAACATGGTTAATGCAGAATATGCAGAACACTTGAGAGAAAAAGCACTCGGACTTCCGTTGACACCGGGTGTTTATATAATGAAAGATAAAAACGGCAAGGTTATTTATGTTGGCAAGTCTAGAAAGTTAAAAAATAGAGTTTCTCAATACTTCCATGAAAATGATTTTAAAAGTGCTAAAACCGATGCTATGACTTTCTTCGTTGCAGATTTTGACTATATTCTCTGTGATACGGAGATTGAAGCTCTTTCCCTCGAAAACAGTTTAATCAAACTATATAAACCTAGATACAATATTAAACTCAAAGATGATAGATCTTACCCATATATTAAAGCCACAGTGAACAGTGAATATCCAGAGTTTTCCATGACAAGAAAAAGAGACTCTGATAAGGCTGTATACTTTGGTCCATATACAGGAACATCTACAGTTTTTTCAATTATCTCTGCTATTCAAAAAACTTTTGGTTTACCATCTTGTAAGAATCACTTCCCTAAAGATAAAGGAAAAATCCCAAATTGTATCTATCAACAAATGGGTTGTATTGCACCTTGTAAAGATTATGTTACTTCAGAGCAATATAAACTTGCTTTTAATGATGCACTAGACTTCTTAAATGGCAATACTAAATCAGTTATAGAAAATCTAGAATCCAAAATGTATAAAGCTTCAGAAACATTAGCTTTTGAAGCAGCAGCTAAATATAGAGATAGAATTGATGCAATAACAAAGTTGAGCGAAAAGCAGAAGGTAGTGGAATCTCCTGACATAGAACGAGATATCATAGCTTGGCAAGATACTGAGAATATTCCATCAGTATGTATTTTCTATATACGAAATGGTAGATTGATAGAATCTGAACTATTTTTCTTTGACGCAAATGAAATATTTGATTCTTCAGCACTGTTGACTTTTACTTGTGATTTTTATAATAAGAGAGATTATGTTCCTAAAGAGATAACAATCTCACATGGAATAACAGATGAAGATATAGAACTACTTCAAAACTACTTGTCAGAAAAATCCAAAAGAAAAGTTTCGGTTAGAATACCTCAAAGAGGTAATGCTAAAAAACTCAGTGATTTGGCAAAACAAAATGCTACTCAAAGAGCTGTTGAAAAATATACCGAAAACAAAAAGAGTGAAAAATCTCTTGAACGCTTGGCAGTACTCGCACGTTTGGAATGCATTCCTGAAAGAATTGAAGCATTTGATATTTCAAACTATGGTTCTGAGCATATAATTGCTGGTATGGTTTGCTTTGAATCTGCCAAACCAAAGAAAAGTGACTATAGACTATTTAATATAAGAACAACAGATACTCAAGACGACTATGCTTCTATGAGAGAAGCTTTTCAAAGAAGAATATCTCATCAAGACACTTTACCACTACCTGATTTGTTTTTAGTAGATGGTGGCGAGCAACATCTATCTGTTGTTTTGAATGTATTGGATGAAAATCACATCAACGTTCCTGTTCTCGGAATGGTTAAAGATGATCACCACAAGACTCGTGCCTTAATAGATAGAAACGGTGAAATTTCAATTTCTCATGAACAAGGTGTATTCTCTTTGATATATTCTATACAAGAAGAAGTACATAGATACACAGTTGGTCATATGACAAACCAGAAGAGAAAAACTGTTAAGAAATCCTCACTTTGCAATATTAATGGCATTGGTGACGCAAAGGCAAAAATGTTATTAAAACAATTTGGTGGACTTAGTTCTATCAAAAATGCAACAATTGAAGAGTTAAACTTAGGAGAAACAGCTTACGGTAATGCAAA
>JAKSVJ010000241.1 GCA_024408015.1 Clostridia bacterium | reverse complement strand
AATTGCAATATTTTTCTACTTGTATTTTTGTGAATAGATATATATAATCTAACTTGACTCGTTTTTAGGAGGTCTTTATTATGAAAAAAATCATTGCAATCATCCTTATTATCGTTAGTACAATTTTAGTTGGTGTATCATTCGGTTTAGGTTCTCTTCCAATGTCATTCGCTTATGAAAAAATTGGAACAGATGAAGCATTAACAACTCAAATGGGTAACTATTACGAAATGACTTGGATTAAAGGTCAAGGTTCATTAGCTCCACTTGCATTAGTATTATTCTTTGCATTATGCGTTGGAGCATTAGTCATCACAGTTACAATGTTCATGAATTCTAAGAAATGGATTATTCCAAACGCATGCGCTGCATTATTAGTTCTCGCTGCAGGCGTTATGATCTTCTTCTTACCTTCATTCTATTTATCAGCTCACCCAGCTGCACCAGAAACATTTAAATACGTTTTAGGTGGAGGCGCTATCTCAATGGGAGTTCTTCTCCTTGTCGCAGGTGTCTTCCAAGTTCTCAAAACAGTATTAATTGTTAAAGAAGACTAATTCTTAATTTATTAAGAAAATATGAAAAGCCATCAATCGATGGCTTTTTTGTTACTTATTTAGTTGTTAATGGAGTGTAATTGCTATATGAGTTTTTAAATAATGGCTTTGACCACGCCCCATAGAAATTACCATATTCATAACAAGTTTGATAATGATCAGGAGTAAAGAATATAACCGGATTTGAATCATTATAGTGAGATGTATTTAAATCTTCACCACTAGCTCTTACTCCTTCAAAGTAAACAATTAATCTTAATGGTCCTCTATTATATGAAGTTGAACCAGCATAATTAATTACATTACCTTCCTCATCAGTCCAAGTATAACCAATATCTAATTCAAAATAGTTTCCATCAGTGGATTTAGGAAGAGTTGAATATGGATAATTATCTTTTCCATCAAATGATGAACCTGAATAATCCAATCCATAAAATCCAGGAGCGATTCTAGAATATTCTTGTCCATAGTTATTATAAGCAGTTGCCTTACTAGCATTTCTTCCAATAAGGTAATTTGCCGGTAATTCTTTAAAGGCAAGAATGTAACTTGCAATATCATCTAAAGAAGTATAGTAAACACCCTTTTTAAGATACCTTATTATATTTCCATTTGAATTATATACGCACGCGTAGTTAGAAGGCTCAGATGCCCTATTTACGTATGTCATTCTTGAAGTTGTATATGTTCTTGTTGGAGCATTTCCAGTTGTTGTAGATGAACTTGTTCCATAAACATCATACAAAGTATTTGGAGAGTCACCTTGTTCAGGTTCAGTAAATGGAATATCTAAATCATAATCAATATCTGGATCAACTGGAGGATTTTCTATTTCTGAACTTGTATTAGTACTTGTATCACTTGAACCAGTATCAATAATTGTTGTTGGGTCACTGCTTGTTGGATTTTGCGTCGAGATATCAGAAGATGATGAATTACCCGTGTCAGTGCTAATTCCTGAATTTGGTGATGAATCACTATTTGAAGGTGTTAAAGTAGATGAAACATCACTACTTGATGGAGTGTAAGTAAAAACCACACTACAACCAGAAGCTAGCGACATTACTATTAACGGAATAATGATTTTGATTTTTGACATAGTCGTATTATACAAAAATTTAGAATAAAAATAAAAGGAGGAATAAATCCTCCCTTATTTGGTTTTAGTTAATTTAGCTTATTCAGCCTTTGGCATTAACTTTTCATCGATAGCTTGAGCAGCCTTCTTACCAGCACCCATAGCTAAGATAACTGTAGCAGCACCTGTAACAGCATCGCCACCAGCGTAAACGCCATCACGTGTTGTTAAACCACTTTCGTCAACAACAACTAAGCAACCATGTGGGTTTGTATCAAGACCTTTAGTTGTGCTTGAGATTAATGGGTTTGGAGATGTACCAAGTGACATGATAACCATATCAACATCCATAACGAATTCAGAACCAGCAACAACTTGTGGTTTTCTACGTCCAGATGCATCTGGTTCGCCAAGTTCCATACGAACACACTTTAAGCCTGTAACATTACCATTTTCATCTGAAAGAACTTCAGTTGGGTTTGTGAGCATAGCAAACTTAACGCCTTCTTCTTTAGCGTGGTGAACTTCTTCAACACGAGCTGGAAGTTCTTCTTCACCACG
>JAKSVJ010000240.1 GCA_024408015.1 Clostridia bacterium | reverse complement strand
AGAAGAACAAAGAATTATATGTATTTTCAAATTTCTTTTTACCATCGGAAAAGATAGATGAAGCAACAGCAAGAGATAATGTTCCATACAGAGAATATATCACGCGTGGTTTGCTTGTTCCAAGTGGTGACAATTTTGTAAATTACAGAGATTGTTTTGATTGGTTTGTAAATCTAATCAATACATATGAGATATATCCATTAAAAGTTGGATATGATAGATATTCTGCTCAATATTTGGTTCAGGATATGACAGCATATGGCTTTCATATGGATGATGTGTATCAAGGACATAATTTGTACCCAGTATTGATGGAATTTGAAGGGTTATTGAAAGATGGTGTTGTTCATATAGGGAACAATGACCTTCTTAAAATACATATGTTGAATTCGGCAATCAAGATGGATGTTGAACAAAATAAAGGAAAGTTAGTGAAGATAAATCCAAATGACCACATTGATGGTATGGCAGCATTAACGGATGCAATGACAGTCCGTCAAAAGTGGTATGGGGATATAGGAGAACAATTGAGAAATGGGACTTTTTGATTCAATATTTTCCAAGAAATCAGAAGAAAAGATTCTTGATGGATATTGGAAAACATTAACAGCATATCAACCGACATTTACGAGCTGGGGTGGTCAATTGTATGAATCAGAACTTGTTAGAAGTGCGATTGATTCAAGAGCAAGACATATAAGCAAACTGAAAGTTGAAATGATTGGTTCTGCATTGCCAAAACTTAAGACAATACTCAAACACAGACCAAATGAGTTCCAGACATGGTCGCAGTTCTTATATAGATTATCAACAATACTTGATATGCATAACACAGCTTTTATTGTGCCAATCTATAACAAGAACCTGGAGACAGTCGGTATCTTTCCGGTATTGCCAAGTGATTGTGAAGTATTGAAAGACAAGACCAACAATGCATGGTTGAGATATCGTTTTGAAGATGGCAGCAAGGCAAGTATTGAACTTTCAAATTGTGGAATCATGACAAAGTTTCAGTATAAATCAGATTTGTTTGGTTCAACTAATACTGCACTAGATAACACAATGAAACTGATTGATATTCAGGATCAGGGAATAAAAGAAGCAATAAAGACATCTGCAACGTATAGATTTATGGCTCAAGTGAATAACTTTACAAAGGCAGAAGACCTTGCAAAAGAAAGACAGAGATTCACTGCTGAAAACTTTGCAAAGACTTCAAGAAGTGGAGGTTTGTTATTATTTCCAAACACATATACAAACATCCAGCAGATTAAGTCTTCGCCATACACGGTTGATGCAGAACAAAGAAAAATGATTCAGCAAAATGTGTATAACTATTTTGGAGTCAATGAAGATGTTTTACAGAATAAGACAATTGGTGATTCTTGGAATGCTTTTTATGAAGGTTGTGTTGAGACATTTGCTATTCAGTTGTCAGAGGTTCTGAACAAGATGATTTTTTCAGATTATGAGATTTCATTCGGTTCAGAATTTGTTGTTTCTGCTAATAGATTGCAGTACATGAGCAATAAAGACAAACTTGAGGTTTCATCTCAAATGCTTGATAGAGGTATTTTTAGTATGAATGAAGTGAGAGATATCTGGAATTTGCCACCAATCGAAAATGGAGATGTTCACATTATCAGAGGTGAATATTATGACATTAATGAGAAAACAGATGCAACAGGAACAGTAATAGATGAATAACTACATTCTTTATATGCATACAACACCAAGCACAAAGGTTTACATTGGTATAACTTGTCAAAGCATAAATAAAAGATGGAAAAACGGAAAAGGCTATATTGGATGTACTGCTTTTTATAGAGCAATAGAAAAATATGGTTGGAACAATATCGAACACAAAATATTGTTTACCGGTTTATCTAAAAACGATGCTTGTGAGTTAGAAAAAGAATACATCAAAAAATATGACAGCTCCAATCCACTAAAAGGATATAACTTGACAAGTGGTGGAGAACACTGCGAACAAACGAAACAGTCAAGAAAGCAGTTGAGTGATTCACTTAAGCAATATTATGCAAACAATCCTAATGCAAAGAATAGAATTTCAGAGCAATTAAGAACCAGGCCTGTTTCAGAAGAAACAAAGTGCAAGATGAGTGAGTCAAGGAAAAAATACTTGATAGAGAACCCAGATGCTAGAAAAAAATGTGGAGATTCTTTCAGAGGTAAGCATCGTGTTTTGACCAACCAAGA
>JAKSVJ010000024.1 GCA_024408015.1 Clostridia bacterium | reverse complement strand
GGTAAAGGACTATTCTTCTTGGATTTGATTCAGGAGGGTAACCTAGGTCTTATGAAAGCTGTTTCTAAGTTTGACTACTCAAAAGGTTACAAATTCTCAACATATGCTACATGGTGGATTAGACAGGCAATTACAAGAGCAATTGCAGACCAGGCAAGAACAATCAGAATTCCTGTACACATGGTTGAAACAATTCACAAAGTAACTAAAACTTCAAGAAATCTTACTCAAGAGTTTGGTAGAGAAGCTACTGATGAAGAGATAGGAAAAGAACTTAATATGTCAGCTGAAAAGGTAAGAGAAATCATGAAGATAGCTCAAGATCCTATTTCACTTGAAACTCCTATCGGCGAAGAAGAAGATAGCCATATTGGTGACTTTATTGAGGACAAGGAAACATTGGCTCCATCAGAAGCTGCTTCTTACTCATTACTCCGTGAGCAGTTAGCTGAAGTTTTGCACACATTGACACCTAGAGAAGAGGAAGTTTTGAAGTTGAGATTTGGTCTTGACGATGGACGTCCAAGAACTCTTGAAGAAGTAGGAAAACAGTTCAATATTACAAGAGAACGTATACGTCAAATTGAAGCAAAAGCATTGAGAAAACTCAAACATCCATCAAGATCAAAAAAACTAAGAGACTTCTTGGATTAATACAAAAAAATATATGTCAAATGAGCACTCTGAAAAGGGTGCTTTTTTGTTATTAAACTTGACAATTTTACGTTAAGGTTATATAATACATAATAGTTTACTATATACAAGAAGTATGTGGTCTAATTGTCATGCTACTCGGAGGATTTATAATGTTAAAGAGAGTTCTTAGTATCACAATGGCAGTGCTTATGTTGGTGTCAACACTTGCACTTGTTGGCTGTGGCAAAAATACTACCAATCAGACTGAGGAAAGACTTCCAGTTACACTCAGTATGTTAATTATTACATCTAATGAGACTAAACCTGAAGATGTAAAGGCTGTAGAGGCCGAAATTAATAAGAAACTTGGCGCTATATATAGCACTCACGTTGAACTCATCGCTGTTACATACGATAATTTCATTGATATGGTTTCAGAAAGAACAAAGGAAGCTAAATATCTTGTTAAGATGGATACAGCTGTTAAAAACTATAACGATAAAGCAGTATCACAAGCTTCTAGTTCAAAAGTTGTAAAGAAATTTGGTAAATGGGAGTTTGTTATCTCTGAGGTAGCTGCTACAACAGTTACAACAAGAGAGCAGTATACTTCAATTGTTACTCAGTTCAATGAGCATGGTATTCTTGAAGTTGTATATCCAAAAGCTGCATCACCTATTGATATCATTATGGTACAGGGTAAAGAGATGTATGATGCTTTGGACAAAGGCGGATACCTTAAATCAATTAAATCAGAAGTAAACTCAGAAGACTTCACAAAGTTCTCTCAGTTTATTTATCCTACATATTTTGAGCTCTTGCAGGCTGTAACTGGTGACATTAAAGGAATTCCTAACAACAATCTCCTCGCAGAATATACTTACCTCGTAGTTAAGAAAGAAATAGCAGACAAATATTCAGACTTTGATTATAAACAGGTTACAAACTATAGTGATGAAATTCTTAAAAACTTCCTCGCTAATGTTAAAGCTAATGAAGATGTTATACCAATGAATTGTATTCCAAATGCACTTGGTATCTTCAAACTATTCAACAATTCGGAAATTGCAATTGGCACATACTGTGATCCAATGATCGGTTACAACAAAGAAGAGGGTACTTCATTCTCGATACAGAGCTTGTTTGATATCCCTCAGTACACAGATCATTTGAAGACAATGGAAGAGTATAAGAACGCTGGATACTTCACATCAGACTCAGGTTCAAAAGACTTTGCTGTTGATGTAATCAAAGGTGACGCTTCTATTGAAAAAATTTATGGTGACGACTATTACGTAAAAGTATTACAGAATCCATTTGTAGAAATTGATTCTATATATCAAGGTATGTTTGCTGTATCAGAAGATACTTCAAACACATCAAGAGCTCTTGAAGTAATTCTTGAACTCACAACAGACGCTGAAATCAAGAACCTTCTTCAGTATGGTATTGAAGGTAAACACTATGTAGTAAATGATAACGGTACTATCACAAGACTTAATCATGACTATATGATGGATATCAATACAACAGGTAACATTTATAAAGGTTATCCAGAAGAAGGAATGCTTCCTGATCAGTGGGAATACGTTAAGAAAACTAACCTTGACTCACTTCTTTCACCATATCTAACATACTTTGCAAAAGATCCTGGTGGTTTCAACTCATTGTACTATGTAGATGACGCTAAACTTGACGCAATGCTTAAGGATGCTATTACAAGAGCGGTTCTTAATGAAGTATTTGTTCAAGTTACAACAGAAACAGTTGCTGGCGAAACAAGATACAGTACATATGATGATTTCCTAAATGCAACAGGTACACCTAGAAAGAGAATAGGCGATAAACTTAAACTCTATGAAGGTTTCCGTGATTACTTTGTAGCTCAGATTATGGCTGCTTCGACAGAACCAATTACTGCTACACAAGCTGAAAAACTTATCACAGATTTCGATTCAAATGCTAGTGGTGCAAGATTCCCATATGAATGGTATTTTGACCGTGTAGTTGAATTAAAGACATCTGAACTTTATGGTAACTTGATGACAGCTACAGGTCTTGATACATCAATTCTCAATAAGATGGCTTCACTTGCAGGCATGACATATGAAAACTATAAGAAAGCTATTGAAAAAGCAACAACATTCTACGGTAATATTGATACACTTAAGATAATGACAAGAATTGTTATCTGGAGTGATCTTTCAGATGATGAATGGGAAGCTTATGAAAAGATGGGCGCTGAAGAGTTCGAAAAAGCTGTTTATGATTATGTAAAGAATCACTACAACGAAAAGAATAATGTTGATGAAGAAAAGTATGAACAACTTGTGCAATCATTCATCGCATCATTCTTAAAGCTTACAGACCCAGCTGACAACTCAATTTACACAATCTCATGGGATGAATATCAGAAGATTAAAGCTGCAGGCTTGGAATTCCAGGCAGTTATCGATGCTTTGAAGGGCACATACTCGGCACAAGTTCCTACATATTTGTTCAATGATGCTGATTATCCAGCTGAAGTATATAAGTACCTCATGAGCGCTTGGTACGCAGCTAATGGAACAACAGAAAATGATTTCAAGAATGCAACATATGATGAAATCCTCGCATTTGCTGGAATTACATATTCACAGTTGATGTCATTTAGAAGAACAGATACACAGAAGTTCTCTGAATACATTGCTAAACTTAAATCTCAGTACAAGAGCATCCTTGTTGAAGAATTCTCACTTGCTAGATATAAGAATGGTAATATCTCTAATGACGATGTACTAAATGCAATCTATAATAAGAAAGCTGAAGAAAAGACTGGCGTATATGCTAACATGTGTGCAACATTGGGTATGTCTTATGAAGAATATAAGACACAACTTAATGCATACAAACAGTTTAGTTCTGTAGCTAACCAGATGAGAACAAAATTCATCTACACATTGCTCACGGTATACTCACAGTCAGAAATCAACAACTTTGATATTAAAGACGTAGACGCAGTAGTTTACGATGTAGTATATAACTCAGGATTCTACACAAATGAACTTTGTACATACATTTGTACAGACCTTAGTACATATATGAATAAGAAGAGTGATATCAAAGATTACAAGAAAGCTCTCGGTAAGATTGCTGTAGCACTTGATTCTGAATTAAAGGCTGCAGGATATACAGAAGATCAAATTGTAAGTATGAGTATCGCAGATGCTCAAGCAATTATCTATGATATTGTTAAGACAAAATTCTTTGGCGACGTAATTGATGTTAGTGATTTGTTAACTGAAGTTTCAGAAAAATACCTTCTCGCTGCTGAAGAGTACACAAACATTGACTCAGTAGTAACAGAAGCTCAAAATGATATTAACACAAATTCATTGTTTATTTCAATTTTGTACTACTTGAAGTCAGGTCTTGATGAAGCAATTGCTGCAACAAATAAATAAGATTTAGAAAATGGAGCCATTTGGCTCCATTTTTTTGCCTCATTTACATTTTTAGTTTTAGAAAGATGTAAATCAATGCAAACGTATTAAGTTGTTTTTTTCAACCATTATCATATATTAACTATTTTTTGGACCTTTTGACGCTCTAATCATATATATAAGAAAGTGCTCGGTATTGGCCGGGCACTTTTCATATAAAAAACAAAGGGCACTGAACCAGTGCCCTTGTTAATTTGTCATAATTTAAATTAGTGGCAAATGCATTTCTCTGTTTCTTTATCGAAGAGGTGCATTCTTTCTGTATCGATAGCAACCTGAATTGTGTCACCGTTACGAGCCTGTGAACGAGGAGATACACGAGCTGTGAGTTTCTGTTCGCCAGATTTATCAATAACCATGTTCTTCTTGCTTGCGAGTTCTTCATCAACTACAACTCTGTTAGCAATGAGGTAGAGAAGAATTTCTGAACCCATAAGTTCTGTAACGTCAACATAAGCTTCGAAAGCACAACCTTCAAGAGCTGCAATCTGCATTGGAGTATCAACGATAGCTTCAGGACGAACACCAGCAACAACTTCTTTGCCGATGTAATCTTGGAGTTCTGGAAGTTCTCCTTTTTCTTTAGGAAGTTTGAGTGAAATTTCGCCGAATATGAAGTATACTCCGTCATCTTTCTTTTCAAGCTTACCATTGATGAAGTTCATCTGAGGTGTACCAATAAATCCTGCAACGAATGCGTTACATGGAGTATCGTAAAGGTTCTGAGGAGTATCAACCTGCTGGATAAGACCATCTTTCATAACTACAATTCTTGTAGCCATTGTCATAGCTTCTACCTGGTCGTGTGTTACGTATACGAATGTAGCACCGAGTTTGTGGTGAAGCTTTGTGATTTCAGTTCTCATCGCTGCACGAAGTTTAGCGTCCAAGTTTGAAAGAGGTTCATCAAGAAGGAATACCTTAGGATCACGAACGATAGCACGACCGAGCGCAACACGCTGTTTCTGACCACCAGAAAGAGCTTTTGGGAAACGATCGAGAAGGTGAGCGATATCAAGGATTCTAGCAGCTTCTTCAACTTTTCTCTTGATTGTTTCTTTTGGTACTTTACGAAGTTTAAGACCAAAAGCCATGTTATCAAATACTGTCATATGTGGATAAAGAGCGTAGTTCTGGAAAACCATCGCGATATCTCTATCCTTAGGAGCTACATCGTTCATGAGTTTGTCACCGATGTAAAGTTCTCCTTCTGTGATTTCTTCAAGTCCTGCAATCATTCTAAGTGTTGTAGATTTACCACAACCTGAAGGACCAACGAAGATGATGAATTCTGTGTCTCTAACTTCAAGGCAGAAATCAGAAACGGCTGTAACACCACCTGGGTATTTCTTGTAAATGTGTCTTAAAGATAAACTTGCCATTATAGACTCCGTTCTCGGCGTTGTATTTGTACACTGTCGCCGGCAGTGAAATAATCATAATAGTTTACTATATTATACACATACCAAAACAATAATGCAAAGGTATTTTGAAACTTATAGTGTAAAAATATTTTGTGCAACTTGCACAAAGCAAGAAATAATTACAAAATGAGATAAAATATTGGTCAAAAATATTCTAATAAATTAGAGCCCCTTCATTGTTAGTGCGATTCTCTTTTTGTTTGTGTCCACAGATTTAATCATTACTTTAATCTGGTCACCAACTGAAAGAGCTTCACTTGGATGTTTAATGAACTTCTCACTAATTTCTGATACGTGTACGAGACCATCTTGGTGGACACCGATATCAACGAATGCACCAAAGTCGATTACATTTCTTACTACACCATCAAGAATCATGCCTGGTTTCAAGTCAGCAAGATCCATAATATCTGATCTAAGTTCAGGAATAGGGAAGTCATCTCTGATATCTCTACCTGGTTTTTCGAGTTCTTTTGCAATATCTACGATTGTTGGAACACCGGCGCCGATTTCTTCAGCTAACTTCTCGATGCCATATTTGTCAATTAGGTTTTGTAAGCCTTTTAAATTATTTTTCTTTACATCATCATTTGTGTAACCAAAGTGGCTGATAATGCTTCTAGCTTTATCGTATGATTCTGGGTGGATACCTGTGTTATCGAAAATTTCATTTGAACCTGATACTCTAAGGAATCCTGCACATTGTTCGAAAGCTTTTGCACCAATCTTTGGAACTTTTAATAGCTGTTGACGGTTTGTGAATTCACCATTTTCTTCTCTATATTTAACGATATTCTTTGCAGTAGTAGCATTGATACCAGCAATATATGAAAGAAGTGAATGAGATGCTGTGTTAACATCAACACCTACAGAGTTAACACAATCTTCTACTACACCTGAAAGAGCTTCATCAAGACGAGCTTGCTTCATATCGTGTTGATACTGACCAACGCCAATAGCTTTAGGGTCGATTTTTACAAGTTCAGCAAGTGGGTCTTGAATTCTTCTAGCGATGCTGATTGCGCCTCTTTGCAAATCTGTAAAGTCAGGGAACTCTTCAGCACCAAGTTCTGAAGCTGAGTAAACAGAAGCACCTGCTTCATTAGTTACAATATACTTAGCTTTAGAATTCATTTCTTTTAGCAAGTCAGAAATGAAGATAACGCTTTCTTTAGAAGCTGTACCATTACCAATTGAAACAACATCAACTCCCCACTTAGTAATGAGGTTAGAAACGATCTTCTTAGCAATTGGATTTCCGTCATTCTTTCTTGTTAAATAGATAACTCCAGTGTCAAGAACTTTACCAGTCTTGTCAACAACGGCCATCTTACAACCATTAACGTATCCAGGGTCGAATCCAAGAACAGTTTTGCCTTTGATAGGAGCTTGCAAAAGGAGATTCTTTAAGTTGTCAGAGAACAATTTAATAGCGCCTTCACTTGCTACATCAAATAGGTCTGATCTAATTTCACGTTCAATTGATGGAGCAATAAGTCTATCATAACTATCAACGATAGCTGAGATGACATATTTGAATGCTGGGCTGTTGTAGTTTGTTACTACCTGGTAAGTTAAGAAGTTGAGTGGCAATTCACTTGAAACTTCAATGCCAGCTGAAAGGAATTCTTCTTTCTCACCACGATTGATAGCTAAAACTCTATGTGAAGGGATTCCTGAAATCTTTTCATTATAATCATAATATTGTGAATATACAGAATCTTCATCTTTTGCTTTTTTGGAAGTTAAGAATCCGAGATTATATGTGATTGCACGAATCTCTTTTCTGTATTCAGCATTGTCTGATACTATTTCAGCGATAATATCCATAGCGCCCGCAAGTGCAGCTTCAGCGCTTTCAACACCTTTTTCTTCATTAATATATGTAGTGGCAATTTCAATGATGCTTGGATCATAACTATCCTTCTGCTCGAGAAGTTCGTTTGCAAGTGGTTCAAGTCCACGCTCCTTAGCGATTGAAGCACGTGTCTTTTTCTTTTGTTTATAAGGGCGATATATGTCTTCAACTTCTGCAAGTATCATAGCACCATCAAGTGCATCTGAAATTTCATCTTTCCTTGCTCAGTGATTGATTTTCTAACTTCATCTTTGCGCTTATCAAGTGCACGAAGATAATTGAGTCTATCGAGTAGGGCACGAAGCTGAGTGTCATCAAGTGAGCCAGTTACTTCTTTACGATAACGTGAAATGAAAGGAACAGTATTTCCTTCATCAAGAAGATTAACGGCAGCTGTTACTTGATTGAGCTTAATGCCAAGCTCTTCGGATAATCTTTCTAAAATATCCATTTTTTCCTCCAAGTGTGTACATTAATGATTTTCTAAAATTGCGGTTTCTTCATCAGTTAAGTATCTCCAAGAACCACGTTCAAGCGTTATATCGAGATTAATTCCACCAAAAGATATTCTTTCGAGGTAAGTAATCTTGTTATCAATAGCTTCAAACATTCTTTTGATCTGATGATATTTTCCCTCAACAACCGTAATGTCGCCTTCGTTTTCGGAACTTAAATTCACTACCGCAGGTCTTGTTGATGATTTTTCACCAATGTCGACACCTTTACATAACAATTCGACATCACTGTCAGATAACTTGTTTAGGCATCTAAAATGATAAGTCTTTTCAACATGTTTTGTAGGTGATAATAGGTTGTGAGCTAATGGTCCATTATTTGTGAGAATCAGAAGACCCAAAGTGTTTTTATCAAGTCTTCCGCAAGGGAATAGTCCTATTTTTTGTAATCTTTCTGGTAACAGTTCAATAACTGTAGTGCAGTTACCATCATCAGTTGATGAGATAACTCCATCAGGTTTATTCATCATTATATATACAAATTGCGTATAGTTAATAACTTCTCCGCAAAAAGTAATTATATCTTTGTCAGGGTCTATATGTACAGAAGTATCTTTTATCGCAACACCATTGACCGCGATTTTTTTAGATTCAGTTCTAGTAGCATAACCCGTTTCAGAAAGAAATTTGTCTATTCTCATTTGTCACTCACATATATTAAACCGAATTCAATTAAGTATATCATATTTTTTGCTTCTTTGTCTAGAGATAAAACAAACGACTTGAAAAAAATTGAGAAATGCATTATCATGAAATATGTAAAGAGGTGATATTTCATGCATGACGAATTAACTAAAATTGACATAAAGAAAATGCAAGAAGAGATTGAAGATAGAAAAATGAGACTTACTCCTATTCTCAAGCAAAATCTCAAGGAAGCAAGAGAGCAGGGAGACTTAAGTGAAAATGATGAATATAAAACTGCTAAAAGAGAATTAAACATGAACTATAGCAGAATTCGTTATCTTCAAGCCATGATAGACACTGCAATTATTGTTGATCTTAAGGAAGATAATGAAGGTGTTGTAGGTCTCTTTGATAAAGTTAAACTATTCCTTGAAGATGAGGATGAGGAAGAAGAAATAGTTTTAGTTACAACTCTAAGACAAGATGCAGTGAGAGGGTTTGTAAGTAAAGAATCTCCTCTTGGTATGGCTGTTATGGGTAAAAAAGTTGGAGATAGAGTAAAGGTAAAGACTCATACAGGCTATGAATACTTTGCAGTTATTAAAGAAATAACAAAAGGCGAAGATGACGAGTCTCTAAACATCAGTAGATTCTAAAAAAAGAAAGTCGCAGCAATTGCGACTTTTGTTTTTTGTAATAATTAATCTAAGAAATCAAAATCATCGTTTTGGTATCTAACAGGTTCCGGCTGTTTAACTGGTTCCTCAACGACTGGTGCAGGAGCCTCGACAACCTTTGGAGTGGATACCTTAACTGCTTTTTTTGCAGCCTTTGGTTTTGTAACCTTGACAGTTGGAGTTTCAACTACTTTTTTAGGAGCATCTGTGTTTGCGGACATAAGAGTATCAGTGAAAGATGCGATTTTAGAAATTGTATCCTTATTAATAGTATAGATGATTTCTTTACCTACTCTTTTAGCATTCAACACATTAGCTTCACAAAGAAGTGATAGGTGATGAGAAAGAGTTGGTTGTGAAAAAGGCATCTTCTGAAGTATTGTGTTGGCACATTTGCCACTATCAAGAAGTAGTGATACTATCTTGATTCTATTAGCATCTGATAATGCATTTAGTATTTTAGCTATTTCAATGTCTTTTGCGCTCATAAAAGCCTCCATGTACTTACTGAAAATATGTTACCATAATTATAGATAAATGTCAATGTGAACACATAATGTAGCAATAATATTAAAGGAAGAAAATCGAAAATCCATACTAGGAATGATGGTTAAAAAACAAAAGAAAAAATATTTTAAAAAAATTTTAAAAAAGTTCTTGACAAAGGATAGATGATATGGTAGAATAGCCGAGCGCTTTCGA
>JAKSVJ010000239.1 GCA_024408015.1 Clostridia bacterium | reverse complement strand
ACCACAATGACAGGGATTATTTCTAAAAACGGAAATATTACTGGCATTAAAACAGCAAACGGTGAAATGAATTGTGGCGCTTTGGTATTGTGTATTGGACACAGTGCAAGAGATACTTTTGAGAACATTTCAAATAATGGTGTTATCTTAACTCCAAAGCCATTTTCTGTAGGTGTTAGAATAGAGCATTTACAAAGTGATATAGATAAAGCTTTGTATGGAAAGTTTGCCGGACACAAAGCATTGCCAAGAGGTGAATATAATTTTTCACATCATTGTGGTAATGGACGTGGTGTGTATACATTTTGTATGTGTCCTGGTGGCGAAGTCGTTGGCGCAGCATCTGAAAGTGAGGGTGTTGTAACAAACGGCATGAGTAACTATAAGAGAAATGGCAAAAATGCAAATAGTGCAATTGCAGTATCAATTTTGCCAGAGGACTATGGAAATACAGTTAAGGGCGCAATAGCATTTCAAAGAGCTATAGAACACAATGCCTTCATCAAAGGTGGAAGAAGCTACAATGCTCCTGCTCAAACTTTGGGTGATTTTATGAACAAGAAAAATGGTTCTGAATTCACTAAAGTTATGCCAACATATATGAACGGAAAAGTTGAAAATGTTGGTTTTGATGGTGTGTTGCCTGATTATGTATTGGAATCAATCAGAGAAGGAATCGCTGATTTTGATCACAAAATCAAGGGATTCATGGACCCACTTGCAGTATTAACAGGACCAGAGACAAGAACATCTTCTCCTGTTAGAATTCAGCGAAATGATAATTTTGTCGCTGATAAATTTGATAACTTGTATCCATGCGGCGAGGGAGCAGGTTATGCTGGTGGTATTACTAGTGCGGGAGTTGATGGCATCAACTGTGCACTAAAAATTATGAGCCGCTATTCATCCGTAAATAATTAAAAATGGAGATATAAATATGTTTGACAGCAGCAAATGGAGTGTCCTTGAACAGGACGATCAACTAGTAAAGATTTTATCCGAATCACTAAATGTAAGCAAAACTTGTGCAAGAATTCTCATTAACCGTGGCTATAATGACGCGGAATCAGCTAAGTCTTTTATGGAAAAAACAGATAACTTTTTCCACAATCCTTTCTTGATGAAAGATATGGACAAAGCTGTAAGCATCATTCAACAAGCAATCAAAGAAGATGAAAAAATTACTATTTACGGTGACTATGATGTAGATGGTGTAACTTCTGTATCTATCTTGTATTTGTACTTGAAAGAACACGGTGCCAATGTTGATTATTATATTCCTACACGTGATAGCGAAGGTTATGGTCTTAACACATCAGCGTTTGATGTAATTAAGAGCCATGGTACAAATCTCATAATCACTGTAGATACTGGTATTACTGCAATTGATGAGGTTGAATATGCTCATTCGATTGGCTTGAAAGTATTAGTTACTGACCATCACCAATGTAGACCAGAACTTCCTAATGCAGAAGCAGTAGTAAACCCAAAAAGACCTGATTGTGAATACCCATTCAAGGAATTATCAGGTGTTGGTGTAGTATTTAAAATAGTTTGTGCTCTTGAACTAAGTGAAATCAATGGTGGAGAGTACAATGTATATACAATTAGAGATGTCTGCAAGAGATTTATTGATCTTGTAACAATTGGTACAGTTGCAGACGTTATGCCTCTTGTTGGCGAAAATAGAGTAATTGTATATTTAGGACTTCAACTTTTACAAAACCCACAATGCATTGGTATAAAGTCACTATTTAGAGCAGCCGGCATCATTGGAGCTGGTGGTCAAAAGAAAGTGACAGCTACAACAATGGGTTATACAATTGCTCCAAAAATCAATGCTGTTGGTAGAATTAGTAGCGCTGAAAGAGCTGTTGAATTATTCTTGTCAAGTTCTTATTCAGAGTCCGACGTTATAGCTGAAGAATTGTGCGCTATAAATAGAGAACGTCAAGAAACCGAAAATGTAATCTATAAAGAAGCTTTTGAGCAATTATCAAAAGAGCCAGAAGTAGAAAAATTCAATGCTATCGTACTTGCTAGTGAAACATGGCATCATGGCGTTATCGGTATAGTTGCATCAAGAATTACAGAAAAGTTTGGTGTTCCTTCAGTACTCATTTCTTTTGATGGTGCAGAACCTGATGAAGAAGGAAAGATTATTGGTAAAGGCTCAGTCAGAAGTATTAAAGGTGTAAACATTGTTGAAGCGCTTTCTGCATGTTCTGACCTT
>JAKSVJ010000238.1 GCA_024408015.1 Clostridia bacterium | reverse complement strand
TGCTATTGTTAATAAAAATTCCACTTGGGAATTTATTGGTTGTAGTTTTCTTCCTGGAATTGATTCCATGAAAAAAGATTTACAAAAGAATGCCGCGATGGTTCCTGAGATAACAAAGCCTAAGAACATTCCTCTAATAGGCACTAACACAATTAGTGCGGTTGCTTCTGGTATTTATAGAGGGAATGCCATTTTAATTGATGGAATGATTGATGCATATAAAAAAGAACTAGGTGTTAAAGATATTGAAGTATTCGCTACTGGTAGCCAAGTTGATAGTGTCAAGTCTCTATGCAGTCACGACATCAAACCAATACCTTACTTAACATTAAAGGGTCTCACTATTCTTTATACAAAGAATTTAAAAAAATAGAATGTATCTCCTTTTTGGAGTGCAAATATAACTGCGTTACACTCATCTAAGATGAGGTGACAGCATCGGGTAATGTCCCGAAGGTGAAAATAATGACAAAAAGCAAATTCAGTGCACGCACTATTGCAGGCGTGGCTATGCTTTCCGCTCTAGTAATTGTTTTACAATTATTTCTAGGAAGCGGAATTAAGTTTGGCCAATTCTCCATCACATTAGTGCTAATTCCAATCGTTGTAGGTGCAGCAGCTTATGGTTGGCTCGCGGGAGGATTTCTTGGACTAGTATTTGGCGTTACCGTACTATTATCCGGCGATGCAGCTCTATTCCTCGGCTACTCCGCTATTGGTACAATCGTAACTGTAATCCTTAAAGGCGTTTTGGCAGGACTAGTATCTGGACTCGTTTACAAACTTACTTTTGTATTCAACGATGTAGTTCGAGTTCTTTTGGCTGCTATCGTTTGTCCTATCGTGAATACTGGTGTATTCCTAATCGGCTGTGAAGTGTTCTTTATGAAAAATATAGCAGCAGATTTTGATGTACACTCATTTTGGGGACTAATCATTGCTATGGTTGGCATCAACTTCTTCTTTGAGCTTGGAATTAACATAATTCTAGCTCCAGTAGTGGTTAGAATACTAAAGGCTACAAAACTAGCAAAAGCCTAATCATTTCTAAACAAACAAAAACTCTTCAAAGGTTTAAATTGAAGAGTTTTTTTGTTAGTCTTTAAATTGTGATGTTTGATTCTTCAACAATCAATTTTTCACAACCATTTACAACAAGTTTTGCTGACTTGTTTTTTGGCAACGATACTTTTAAATTGATTGAATCTTTATTACGCTCCCATAAAACAGAAATTATACCATCGTTGGTTCTAATTGATCCACTAGCCATATTAAGAGTCTTTGGGAAAACTGGAGAAATAACAATTGATTCATATCCAACTGATTCACTTGATTGTTTTATTCCAAGAATATTCTCAAATAAATGTCTAACAGGTGCACCAAGCATTGGATGATTATGAGAAGCTTTTCCTGAGAAGTACTCCCAAATAGTGCTTATTCCTGTAGCCTTCATATAGCCATAAGAACCGAGTTCTGTACCTGACAACAATTCTGCAGCTAAATCCTCATATCCGTTGTTCATTAATACATCAACAAGAATTTCAGTTCCAAGGAATCCTGTATCAAACATATGTTTCTCAGTATAGCGTTCTACAAGGCATTTTAATGCTCTACCGTCATCATCAATACCGGCCCACACCGCATAAGCATCAGCCCCAAATATACCATCACAAAAACTGCCAGTTTCTTCATTCTTGAATTGCTTCTTGACAGCTTCTTTGCAAATATCTTGGTAGAATTTCCACATTTCCACGTCTTCTTCATGTCCTACACGTTTTGAAATGCGTTGCATACGTTCAAAGCTGTCGATCATATAACAAGAATACACATAGGATTAAGAAAGAACAATATTATCAATAAATGCCAAGTAACCAAAACACCAACCTTGTTCTTCTTCTCTTGTAACTATGCCAAATACACTATGACATTTAAGATATGAAATCCATTTTTTCATAGAATCATAACATCTCTTTAGCATATCGACATCATCAAAATGCTTGTCATATTCATCAGGCACAATTATTATAGCGCACCCCCAGCCACCAGGACCTCCGCCGCCACCCATTGCAGGAGCAGTATGCTGAACATGTCCTGTGATTTTATCCTGACAGTCAAGAATGTCTTGTATCCATTTTTGATACATTACCTTTGTATCAAGGGATAACATTGCTGTCTTTGCTGTGATTTGTCCATCGCCAGTATAACCAAGTCTTTCTCGATGAGGGCAATCAGAAGGAATACATCC
>JAKSVJ010000237.1 GCA_024408015.1 Clostridia bacterium | reverse complement strand
ACATCACAATTAACTGTCTTACCTGCGAGAGCTTCCTTAAGACCCTCTGCAAGAGCTACGCCTTCCTGGAGAGTAGTGTTCATCTTCCAGTTACCAGCAACGATCTTCTTTCTCATTTTTGTTAGTTTTTATTAAATAAATCGAAATATTCAAATTAAATATTGGTTTTCTGTGTATTTGATTTGTCCTTTTTTGCTTTTAACGATAGGACAATCTTTTCAATAGGCAAATATACAATAATTGGAGATAACATCAAAAATAGTAACCAAAAAACTTTAGTTTTTGCGTTGTCATCAATTATTTCTCCATAAGTCTGTTCAGTTAACTTAGCAGATGTAATTGCATCTACATCTAGTTTACTTAAACAAGATTTCCATAGAATAGTACCCTCTTTCAATAAAACGACACCCGGATTGGCGCGGATAACGGTTTCAAGAATAGTTGCATCACTATACAAAAAATCGTATTCAGCACCTGTACGGTATTTCCATCTGTTCACTTGAACTGAATCATTAAGAGTGACACAATAGAAATTATATCCCTCCTCAATTGAGTATTCGTAAAGATTTTCAATTCTATCAAGATATTTTTCTTCAGCTGTGGCTAAATTTGGAGAAACTAGAAGGAATGTATAATTTGAATCTGTTAAAACTGTTTCAGTGTAGTCTCCACCAAATTCATCAAATAGGAAGAAATCTGAAATAGCAGGTTCTTCGACAGTAGCCTTCTTACCGTCATTAGTAAGCTCTTTTGTCTCAACAAATTCCCAACCGGAACCTTCTTCTGGAAGTTCTGTTAGTAGGAATTCCTTCTTCTCACCATCTTTTTCGTAGACACAAACATAAGTAAGATCATCTGAGTCAGACTCTGAGCCCATTGCAGATAATATATTAACACCCGGTCTATAAGGACGGAAATCAATCAATGGCAACAAATTTGTTCCAATATAACAAAGCCCTATTGCAATTGCTAATTCCCAATATGTTATAATAGTCGCAAAGTCTTTTCTTGTCGGTTGGTAACAAAAACTTCTATATAATAATAGTAAAACTACACAAACAGACAAGACAACATTTTTCCAGAAAGTTTCCCAATTGGAAAGAACTATTGCATCTCCAAAACATCCACAATCTCTAACAGGATTTTCTAGTGCTAAATACAAAGTCAATGGAGTAAACACTAACATAAACAATCCTGCCAACGTTGCGAAGAAACGAAGATTTCTTGCAAATAGCACATTTAAGCCTATCAAGAATTCTAAAAGGCAAAGTACCCACGACAAGAACAAAGTCCAATCATTGAGCCAATCAAGTCCCAATACAGCAAAATAGTCATGGAACTTAATACTTGTACCAATAGGATCAATACACTTAACAATTCCACTTACAATAAAAGTCAGGCCAATAACAACTTGGCTTATAATCGCAAGAGTCCTTTTCATTCTGCTTCGCAAACAAGTTTAATAAGGGCAAACAGGCTATAATTGATCATGTCCATATAATTGGCATCGATACCTTCCGAAATCAAAGTCTTACCTTCATGATCTTCTATTTGCTTAGTTCTGTTGATTTTCATCAAAGTCAGGTCAACATAGCTGGTTACACGCATCGAACGCCAAGCTTCATCATAATCATGGTTCTTTTTTTCGAGAAGTTCAAGAGTCACCTTGATATATTCATCATATAATGTAACAACCTGATCAGGAGTCATATCGACATTTTCTGCATGTCCATATTTCAGCTGAATCAAACCCATAACACCATAGTTAACTATGCCTACGAATTCTGGGATAATGCCTTCTCCTACTAAAGATTCGCCTTTTACTTGAAGGCTACGGATACGATTCGCTTTAATATATATTTGATCAGTAACAGATTCTGGTCGCATAATACGCCAAGAAGCACCATAATCGTAAGTTTTTTTTGTAAAAACCTCACGACACATACCTGTTACAACAGAAAGTTCTTCGTTTGTATTCATATTTTTAATTCTTTATAATTTCAATTCCTAAAGATTTTGCCTTTTCTAAAGATTGCTGGTTTGAAGCATCAATGTCATAAAAAGATTTGTTGGGCACAAATAATTCCAGTCCTGTGAGTTCAGAACTTGTTGAAGAAATAACTTCTTTATTCACCTCATAAAAGTATGGCCAAAACTCACTACTGCCAAGTAATCTTTGTGACAAACTAGTTAACCGATCAGATTCATTAGCTATAATTTTAACAGGAAAGCCCAAACTATCAAGAAGCAGATTTTCTACAAAGACC
>JAKSVJ010000236.1 GCA_024408015.1 Clostridia bacterium | reverse complement strand
ATCAGTTCCAAGCTTTACAACAGCTGAAATAGCTGCGTCATCAGTATTGCCCAATGCAAATGTAACTTTAACTTTCTTGTCTGTGATATCTTCTGAGTCTGTTGAAAGAGTGAGCCATACTTTGTATGTCAACATATAATCTTTGTCGCCTTCATCAACGGCTTTTGCGCTATTTACATCATCAGCAACTGCGCCTGGATTAGCATTGGTTGCAGTGTACCATGTGTTAGCTGCTGCTGTGAATGAAGAAGTTACTACTGTTTGAGCTGTTACATAAGCAGCAGGATAGCATGCTTTTGTATCATTGCCAGTAGTTGCATAAGTTCCAGCAACTGTTGTAGAAAGGCCTGTTTTTGTTGTTGCACAGTCTGCTGTGCCACCAATTAAAAGGTTAACAGCATTTGACTTAGCAGTAACGTTCATACCAGTAGCAGTTACCTGAGTGTTCATAGAGAACCATGCGAATGTAGATGTGCCAAGCATCATAGCTGAGATGAGCAATAGGCAAATCGCAGGAATTAATTTTTTCATTGTTTTTTTCTCCTTAAAGAAATTTTATTGATATTTTTATTTTAATTCAAATTTAAGTGTGGCTTATTCAGCCTGTTCTGTATCTTCGATACCTTTGATTGTCATTGTCATGTCAACCTTAAGTTCTCCACCGATAACAGAGTCAACGCAGTCATCATCAGGACCTTCGAGCCATATTACTACTGTGAATTTTGTAATATCATCTGGTTTGAAGTTTACTATTTCATCCTGACATACAATGTATGCGCTGTAGAATGGTGTTGTTCCCGGCTCTGGCCCAGTACCATCGGTTCTAGTCCAAGCGTAGTCTGTGGATTTTCCATCAACTATAACTCGTATTCGACAAGCTTTCTCAATTCCTTGAGTGTAGTTCGCCATAACACATTTGTATTCGTAAGTTACTGTTTCAGTACCTACGTTCTTACAATAGAATGTGTATGCTACGTAGTTATCACCATTATGTTCACCATCTATTTGATCCAAGTAAGCTGGAAGTGATGAACCTTCAATGTTATAAATCTCTTTTGCTGCTTTACAAATTAATCTTGATGTACCATTGCTGAAGTCATCATGTTCTGAAAGTGACAACGCATAGTTTTTAACATCGTATTTATGTATTGATACTGTAAAGCTTCCGTATTTATTGTAAAACATTGTTACAATATAAACGAGCATCAATGCTGTAGTCAACGCGCCTGCTGTAATCGGAAGTAATTTCATAAGTAATCTATATGTTCTTACTTCAGTAGCAGTTCTTCTAAGCGCTGAACCGGTTTTTAATCTTCCGACCATCAGCCTTCATCCTCTTTCTGTTCGAGTGCTTCACCGAGTGACATATTTCTTCTCGATTTCACACCTTTACCTGAATAAGAATCAACTGCCATATATCCGAGACACTCTGATCTTGAAAGTGTCGGTAATGGTTCGTCATCTTTTATGCCATCAGCAATAAACTGAACTCTCATGCTTCTAAGATAGGCTATAAATGAAGCAAATACCATTGGGTTATCTCTGTTATTAATAAGAGATACCATTTTTGGACTTACTATTGCCATATCAACTGGAAGTTTAAGCAAATTGCTTATTTGGAAATCATCATTTCCTGCTCCATCAACCATTGTTTTAACTTTCAAAAGTTTTAAATCAAGGATTGATACTCTTCTTTGTTCAGTTGGTTTAACAAGTAGATCAGAACTGAAATCCAAACATATTTTTTCAGGTTCTGTAAAACTGTTTTCTTCCATCAATCTTTTCATTGTTTCATATAAGCCAGGCTTATCTAACAAAGATACCGGAACCTTAACACTAATATACTTTGGATGTCTACCTTTTGAAATGAATTCGTTGTAGTTTCTCATTGCTTCTGCAATTGCCCACTCAGCAAGTTCAGTTTCTTCACTTGTGTTTTTGATCTTACTTGAAAACATATCAGTTGTGATTTTTCCCATCACTACACTGTTTATGCTTGGCTCGGTTTTGTAAGCTACTGGCATTTTGGAGAAGCAATCGTTTATTGCGGTATATCTTAATTCAAGAGGTTTTATTTCAGAATCTATTGTCATCTGAATGTATTCCTCTTTAGTTAATTTCTCCTTAGCCATGAGCCTCTCCTTTCTTGAAAATAAAAAATCCAGCTGCAATCATAAACCCGAAAGAGTTTAATTTGCAACTGGCTATCTTCTTTGAGACCCTTTAGCTTTGCGTCGCAGCCTTACGACTGTTTTGCCCACGTTATCCGTTTAGTACACACAATATATCACTTTTTCTAGGTGTTGTCAAGCATTTTGACACATTTTTTTTAATATT
>JAKSVJ010000235.1 GCA_024408015.1 Clostridia bacterium | reverse complement strand
CAAGGATAAAACTCGAAAAAAACATAAAGAGTGTTTTGTCAAATATTAACAAAATTTAGCATTAAAGTTTTATATTAAACGTTGATAAAAGTATTGAAAACAATCTTCATGTAGTGTACAATATATACAATCATTGAAGTCTATTTTATGACGATGTATGTCATAGTCTTGATATTTTATCAAGTGAGTTCACTTCAATAGAAAGAGGTAAAAAAATGGTAAAGATTATTGCAGGACTTAAAGGTTCAGGAAAGACAAAAACACTCATTGATATGGTTAACAGTGCAGTTGATACATCAAAGGGTTCTGTTGTATGTCTAGAAATTGGCGAAAAGCTCCGTTATGATGTTAATTATAATGCTCGTCTTGTAGACGTTTCTTCATATGGTATCGAAGGCTCACACGACCTCTTTGGTTTTATTTCTGGTATGTATGCATCAAACCACGATATAACACACGTATTTGTTGATAGCGCTCTCAAAATGTGCAGAAATGATGTAGAAAAATTCGCAACTATGTTTGTTAGATCAGCAACACTTGCTGAAACAAATGGTTTTGATTTGATTATGACTGCATCAATTGAAACAGATAAACTCCCAGAGGAAGTTAAGAGCTATCTATAAATATATCAATTAAGGAGAAATCATCATGAAAAGAATCATAGCACTTTCATTGGTAGTTGTTATGGTTGCTGTACTTCTTTGTAGTTGTGCAACAACACTTTCAGGCGAATATACTGCTGCTGCAGGTAGCACAACAATCGCTGGTGGTTCAGTAACTTACAAATTCTCAGGAAGCAAAGTTACTATGACAACAACTGCTGGGGCTTTAGGCTTCGAAAAGACAACAACAGTAAACGGCACATATAAAATTGTTGATGGTGAACGTGGTCAGCAGATTACATTCACTATGAAGAATGACAAGGGCGAAGAAACATCAAGCACAGTTTCATTCTCACAGGACAAAGATGCTAAGACAATCACAATTGCTGGTGTTACTTACAAAAAGAAATAATTAACAAATTAAAGGGCATAGTAGTACAAAAGCTACTATGCTTTTTTATTTCTTCGCATTAATTCTATTGATATTGATGGACTAAAACATTATAATTAATAAAGAAAAATTTTTTTCGAGGTTCATATGAAAATAACTAAAGAAATGGGTGTCGTATTAAAAGACACTACTATTGATTCAGGTAATCCTGTTTTTATTGATGTTGAAAACAAACCATTTAAAATATATGGCGCGTGTGACAAATATTTAAGAGTTCCAACAGAAGTTGCTCAAAACACTAGCGCTAATGTGGCAAAACTATCAAAATACACTACTGGCGTCAGAATTCGCTTTAAAACAGATTCAGACTATATTATTGCTCACTTTAGTTTGAAAAGTTATGATCAGTTTTCTACATATGATATTCAAGCAGTAGCAGACTGTTTTTGCGAAGATGAAACAGGATACCATTGTCTAGGCAAATTCAATCCATCACAAGGTGAAGGAAAGAACTATTTTGAATGTAGAATTAGAGTTAAACCTACATTAAAAGACATAATGATTTGTCTACCAATATACAGCGAAATTGATAAGTTCTATGTTGGACTAAGAGAAGGTTGCGAACTCTCAGAGAGTACTGAGTATAAATACACTACACCAATTGTATTCTATGGTTCATCTATTGTTCATGGTATTGGTGCTAGTAGACCAAGTAGTACTTATCCGATGATTATTTCTAGAAAACTAAATAGTGATGTAGTCAATTTGGGATTTGCTGGTGCTGCACTTGCAGAGAAGGCAATCATTGAATATATATCAGGTCTTAATATGAGCGTATTTGTGTATGATTATGACCACAATGCTCCGGATCCAGAATATCTTGAAAAAACACATTATGCGGGTTATGAGATGTTTAGAAAAGCTCAACCAAATACACCTGTCATTATGGCTTCAAAACCAGACTACTATAACCCATTTAGTGATATAGAAGTTAACGAAAAGAGAAGACAGATTATTATTGAAAGCTACAAAAAGGGTATAGCTAATGGTGATAAGAATTTGTACTTTGTTGATGGTAAGGAATTCTATGACCCTGAATTTAGAGAAGAATCAACAGCAGATGGATGCCATCCAAATGATGTTGGATATCTCCAAATGGCTAAAACTTTTGGCAACTTGTTAAAACTTCTAATCGACAAAAAGGAATAATATGGATTTTTTACCTATCACTAGAGAAGAAATGCTAAGTCGAGGATGGGACGCTCCGGACATTGTTCTTGTTTCGGCAGACGCATATATTGATCATCCAAGTTTTGGCGCTTCTATTATTTCAAGAGTATTAGAAGAT
>JAKSVJ010000234.1 GCA_024408015.1 Clostridia bacterium | reverse complement strand
TCAAAGAGATTGCAGCAAACCTCATTAATTTACATACTCAACATCAAAGTCAAACTTTAATGAATGATGAAAATCATATCTCTTATCTTGACAGTTTCACATCAATTGATGATGATTTAGCTGCATACAAAGAGCTATATGATATTGCTTGCGAAAAAGAGAAAGATATAGCAAAACTCAAGAAGAGTGAACAAGAAAAAGCTCGAGCTACTGAAATGCTCAAGTTCCAAATTGAGGATATTAAACAAGTTTCACCAAAAGATGGTGAAGAAGAGGAACTTACCGAGCTAGCTTCAAAAATCAGAAATGCCGAAGCAATATCTAAGCATGTTCGATTAATTACTAGAGCGTTATACAAAAACGACAAAGGTATGTCCGCATCAGACATGATGGAGAAAGCTTCAGAAGCAATTGATTCCCTTAGTGATATATTGCCAGAAGCTAGTGAGTACTCATCACAACTCGAAGACATGCGATTGAAGTTAGAAGACATAGCAGATACTGTTAATAGAAAGTGTTCTGTTGATGTTGAAAACCCAACCGCTCAACTAGATAGAATTGAGACTCGTCTTGATTCAATAGATAAGTTAAAACGAAAATATGGCTCTACCATTAAAGAAATTCTCGATTTTAAAGTTAATGCTGAACTTCAATTAAAAAACATTGAAACAGCTGATGAGCAAATTGAAGATATAAAAAATGAGCTAAAAGGTATATATTCTAAACTAAAAGTAGCCGCTGAAAATATAACAGAAAAAAGCCGGACTGCTGCAGACGTTCTTGAAAAGAAAATCATGAATGAACTCTCTGCCCTTGAAATGGAAAAAGTTCAATTCAAAATTGACATCACAAGGTTGCAAAGCTACTCTCCAATAGGAATAGATAGTGTTACTTTCTTGGTATCAACCAACCCTGGTGAGCCATTGTTGCCATTATCTAAAATTGCATCCGGTGGTGAGTTATCAAGAATGATGCTAGCGTTAAAATGCGCTCTAGCAGATAAAGAACGCACACCAACATTAATATTCGATGAAATAGATACTGGTATTTCAGGAAAAACTTCTCACAAAATTGGACTTAAACTTCGTTCTTGTAGCGAAACTTGTCAAGTTTTGTGCGTAACTCATTCACCTCAAATCGCAGCTGTCGCTTATGAGCACATGCTCGTATCAAAACACGAAACAAACGATGGGCGTACCGAATCCGGTGTAAGAGTACTCTTACCTGATGAAAGAGTAACTGAAATTTCTCGAATTATTGGTGGAGAAAAAATAACTGAAAAAACAATTATCGCCGCAAAAGAAATGCTCGAAGCGGCTTCAAAATAAAGGATGGATAACAAAATGCAAATTTACGAAGAATTACAAGCACGTGGACTTATTGCTCAGGTTACAGATGAAGAAAAAATCCGCGATGTGATCAACAATGGTAAAGCTACTTTCTATATTGGTTTTGACTGTACTGCTGATAGTTTGACAGCTGGTCACTTTATGGCACTAACTATGATGAAGAGACTTCAAATGGCTGGTAACAAGCCAGTTGCTTTGATTGGTGGCGGTACAACAATGATTGGCGACCCATCAGGTCGTACAGACATGAGAAAAATGCTAACAAAAGAAGACATCAACCATAATGCAGAATGTTTCAAAAAGCAAATGGAAAGATTCATCGATTTTGGTGAAGGCAAGGCTGTTATGGCAAACAATGCAGACTGGCTCCTCAATCTCAACTATGTTGAATTATTGAGAGATGTAGGTGCCTGCTTCTCTGTTAACAATATGCTTAGAGCTGAATGTTACAAACAACGTATGGAAAAAGGACTTAGCTTCCTTGAATTCAACTACATGATTATGCAGTCATATGACTTCTATCACCTATTCCAGCACTACGATTGCAACATGCAGTTCGGTGGTGATGATCAGTGGTCAAATATGCTTGGTGGTACTGAACTCATCAGAAAGAAACTTGGTAAAGATGCATATGCCATGACTATCACACTTCTTACAGACTCACAAGGCAAAAAGATGGGTAAGACAGCCGGTAATGCTGTATGGCTCGACCCAAACAAGACAAGTCCTTTTGACTTCTATCAGTATTGGAGAAATATTGATGATGCTGATGTAATGAAATGCATCAAGATGCTCACATTCATTCCAATGGACAAGATTAATGAAATGGAAACATGGGCAGACAATAGAATTAATGAAAAGAAAGAAATCCTCGCATATGAACTTACAGCAATGGTTCATGGTGAAGAAGAAGCAACAAAAGCTCAGGAAGGCGCTAGAGCATTGTTCTCAGGAGCAGATACTTCGCATATGCCTACAACAGAGCTCACAAGTGATA
>JAKSVJ010000233.1 GCA_024408015.1 Clostridia bacterium | reverse complement strand
AGTTTTTTCTTTTGATAACAAATACACATATTTAAATAAAACGATATTACGAATAATAAAAAAGCACACGTGGTGTGCTTTTTTTGCTTAGAATATAATTTTTGCCAATTCATCAAGTGATTCGTTTGAGAATTCTGCTATGTCAACATTATCAAATAAAGACCATCTTTCAACATGAACGATTTTCTCGCCTTTTTTGATTGTTTTTAGCTCACTTAAAGTTTCACATTCAGTGAAGTTTTCACATGCGTAAACTTCGCAAGACATACCATTATCTGGATAAATTCCATTTGGATGATTTACATCGAAATCCTTTACTAATGCTTGGCCCTTATTTACATAAGCTGCTTTGTGTGTTGTGTTGTTGATTCCGAATTTAATAGCATCTTTAACACTTGGATCTTGTCTTAGAGCAATATATCTATCACCCCAGAACATTCTTTTGTCTGTCATTTTTGTATATGGCCAAAGAGCTAATACTCTGTTGTTTAGAAGTCCAGTATCCTCAGTAGGCTGTGGTATTACTACAGCGCCATTTTCATCAAGAACAGCTAAGCACCATACTGAACCTGTTATTGGGTTCTTTTGTGTGTTTGTTATACTTGTTGTAACAGTAGCTGATGGTTTATCCTCTTCGAGTTCAACTTTAACTTCTATTTGTATACCAGTTTTGTCTTGTGGTACTGCGGTGAATATAGCTCCATTGTTTAATATAGTATAGAGAACTTTATCTGAGTCTGGATAATATGTGTCAGGGAATTTTTCCGGGCTCATCCATACTCTTTGTCCACCAAAGTTATAGAAAGTTTTTCCTTCTCCGAATAATGATGATACATCTTCAGTATATTTTCTATCAACGTCATTAAACATCAAGTTTTCTTTTCCAACATAGTTACATTTAATGATTCTAGGGCCTATATCTATTGTTACGTACAATTCTATTAAGCCATTTGTCATTGATAGACATTTTCCAAAATTTTTGTAAGTTGTTTCCTTTAAAGTAATCATATATAACCTTAACCTTGTGATTTATTGCTTCTTTGATTCATCTTTGTCGGATTTGATTTTTTCAAGTTCTGCCAAGAAAGAATCGAGGTCTTTGAATTCACGATAAACTGAAGCGAAACGAACATATGCTACTTCATCAATTTCTTTTAGTTTATCCATGACTAATACACCAATTTTGCTACTTGGTATTTCTCGTGAAAGGGAATTTTGAAGTTCAGCCTCAATATCAGCTACGATTTTCTCGAGTTGTTTCATGGTGACTGGTCTCTTATTGCAAGCGTTAACAAGTCCAGACAATAATTTGGCTTTGTCAAACATTTCTCTTGTTTCATCTTTCTTTATAACAAGTAGTGGCAATGTTTCAATTATTTCGTATGTTGTGAATCTGTTTTGGCATGATAAACACTCACGTCTACGTCTGATACTTACGTTTTCTTCTGTTGGTCTTGAGTCTATAACCTTACTTTCTATGTATCCGCAAAATGGGCACTTCATGAAAAAACCTCCAAAGTTTTATTACTGAAATATACTAACACAAAAACCAAGTCTTGTAAAGAAACTTTAGACAAGTTTTGACCCCGAAAGTTTTTCGAGGAGCTTTTGTATTTCTTCGATTGAATTGGCACTATTTAGAGCTTGTCTAATTTTGCTAGAGCCTTGTATACCTTTTGTATAGTGTGATATGTATTTTCTGGATTCTACTATAGCGGTATACTCGCCTTTGTCTTCAATACTATATTTTAATTGTTTTAAAGCCTCTTCACATCTTTCTTTAGTTGATGGTGGGATAAACATTTCACCTTTAATTTTTGCTTTGATTTCGTCAAATATCCATGGGTTTCCTAGTGCTCCTCTAGCCACAGCAATTGCATCACAGCCAGTCTTGTTAAACATGTTTATTGCATCTTCAGCAGTGAATATATCTCCATTGCCAATTACTGGGATGGATATGTTTTCCTTAACAGTTTTTATATATTCAATGCTAACCCCAGGGGAATAAAGTTGGTCTTTTGTTCTAGCATGAACACATATTGCCGAAGCTCCGGATTGTTCAATTGCTTTGGCAACATCAACAACATTGATTGAATTCTTGTCCCAACCAAGTCTTGTTTTTACTGTGACCGGAATTGGAGAAATTGCTTTAACAACTGAAGAAACTATATCAGATATTAAAGGAATGTTTTTGAGCAGAGCAGAGCCTTCCCCATTTGATACTATTTTGTGTATTTTTTCCGTTTTGTATATTTTAAGACCGGTTGTGTGACCTCCGAATCTTTCCTCATTTGATGAAAGCAGTTCCTTGTAATATCCCTTTTGCGGGACTCCGAGCAGATAATTGTTGTATTGTACCGGGGTA
>JAKSVJ010000232.1 GCA_024408015.1 Clostridia bacterium | reverse complement strand
CTTGCTAAAACGCCAGCTGCATATTTGTTGATGATAGTATTTACTATATCAATGGCGCTCGTTTCTCAAATAAAGATTAAGGTTATCCTCAAGGGATTAAAACCTTTGTTGGTTATTATTATTATCACATCAATAGTTAACCTATTTTTTGCAAAAGGCGGCGAATTATTAGTCGATTGGAAATTTATACACATATATTCTGAAGGTATAAAGACCGCTGTATATATGATGATAAGAATTGTATGTCTTGTTATGGGCACATCCGTGGTTTTGACTTATACAACATCCCCAATTCAGTTGACTGATGGTTTGGAACAATTGTTAGCGCCTTTAAAGGCAATTAAACTACCTGTTCACGAGTTTTCAATGATGATGACAATCGCTCTTAGATTCATCCCAACATTGATTAGAGAAACAGACAAAATTATGAGTGCTCAAAAGGCGCGAGGTGCTGATTTCACTACAGGTAAGTTGCATGAAAGAATAAAAGCACTAATCCCAGTGCTAATTCCACTATTTATATCAGCGTTTAGAAGAGCTGATGAATTGGCAACAGCTATGGAATGTAGATGTTACCATGGTGGAGATGGAAGAACAAAAATGACAAGACTAAAAATGCACGCAGTTGACTATGTATTTTTTGCTATATTTGCTGCATTTATAGCAGGACTTGTTCTTCTCGGGAAAATAACATTTCCATTTTAGGAGTTTGGATTGAAATATCTCATTAGATTGTCATATTTAGGAACCGGTTTTTCTGGATTTCAAGTTCAAAAAGGTTCAAACGCTAGAACAGTGCAGCAAGTATTATGCGATGCATCTTTTCAGCTATTTGGATGTGATTGTTTAGTCTCTGGTTGTAGTAGAACAGATAGTGGTGTACATGCACTAGATTACGCAGCGACTATACAGACAAATTCATTAACAGAAATACCAGCAGACAAGCTCCCATATGCGTTGAATTCAAAATTGCCAGATGATATAGTTGTACACTTTGCGAAGATTGTTTCCGATGATTATTCTATTCGCAAACAAGTTGAGGGAAAAGAGTATGAATATGTAATTTTAAACACTAAGTTTCCGTCAGCTTTATCATTTGACAGAACACTTCATTATGGCGCGAGAAAATTGAATGAAAATTTGATGAACCAAGCGGCTCAAAATATGGTAGGAAAACATGATTTTATGGCATTTATGGCTAGTGGAAGTCAGGTTGAGGATACTGTGAGAACAATTGAGTACTGCAAAGTTACAAGAGTTGGTGACAAGATAAAAATCAATGTTCGTGCTGATGGATTTCTATATAACATGGTGAGAATTATTGTTGGAACCCTTATAGAGGTTAGTGAGGGCAAAATTTCTCCAGATGAAGTGTTAGATATCATTAATTCAAAAGATAGATCGAAGGCAGGACGTACTGTTCCTCCTAACGGTCTCTATTTAAAAGAAGTAATATTGAAATAGGAGGACTTATGGCTGAATACTATGCAAGTATATTTTTAGCGATTGTTTTAGTAGCTTTTTCGCTAAGCGGTGTTCTAAAAGGCTTTGTTAGAACAGTTGCTGGATTTTTAAGCTACATTTTTGGTTATATTATTGCCAATGCACTTTATGTTCCTGTTTCAGTGCTTATTATGAGAATACCATTTTTAAGTTCTTTGATTAATCCGGATGTTGAAATGCCGGAGTTTGAACCAAAAAGTGGATTCTTTGAGAAAATAGGTCAAATGGCTAGCTACCTGTTCGATAATTTTGTTAAAAACGGTGACGATGAGGAAGTTAAGGCCATTCTGGATAATATGCTGGCAGATTTCTTTGCTAAGATCATCTCTTTCTTAGTTTTGTTTATTGTTGCAGTTCTTGTTTGTAAGTTATTGATACTTATACTCGAGAAATTCTGTGAGTTGCCAGTATTGAAAGTTGCAAATAAGTGTCTTGGTTTAATTGTTGGCTTCTTGTGCGGATTGTTTGTAACATGGATTTTGTCAAAACTCTATGTAAACACACTACTTGGAATATTGAATACTCAATGGCCGGAAATTTTTGTCCTTGAGTCAGCAACAACTCCGTTGATGCAGTTCTTTACGAAATATAGCCCAATAGCATTCATATTATTTATCGCTAGTGGTTTTACAAAAACAGTTTAGATGCGTAACGACAATCGCATAAAAATGTCGTAGAAGGAAAGTTTTATGGAATTATGTTCAAGGTGTAAAAAGAATCCAGCCATTGTTTTTATCACAAAATATGAAAACAATAAGGCGACAAATGAGGGCCTATGCTTGAAGTGTGCAAAAGAATTAGGAATTCCTCAAGTAAAAGATATAATGGATAAGATGGGTATCACAGACGAGCAAATTGATGCTATGA
>JAKSVJ010000231.1 GCA_024408015.1 Clostridia bacterium | reverse complement strand
CAGATTGAGTTCAGCAAAGGAACAGCATACTCTGCAGACATCTGTGCTAAGATCATTTTAGGATTAGAACAAGACAAGATCTTTGAGGAGTTAGGTCGCAGAAAACAGGCGTTTGAGGAGAAGCAACAAGCATCACAAAAGAACGAAGTAAAACAAACCGAAGCTATAGTCAAGCAAGAATCTTCTCCAAAGAAAGAGAAGAAGACTGGAAAGAAAATATAAAACAACATTCTTCATTTCATTGTCAAAAGAGGAGTTCTAAATAGGACTTCTCTCTTTGCATTTTTTATTACAAGTATTTACTCATGAAGAAGAAATATAATAGCGAAACAAAAGAAACTCCGAAGCAGAAGTTTCTACAAGAGTTTACTGACGCTCTCATTCAAAGAATGGAGGAGATAAAAGCATCTGGCGACAAGTGTAGGGCATTTCTTACAAGAGAGGAAGTAAAGAAGCTTGAAGATTCTGATTATTATGCACATATAAAGAATCTATTTCTCTTTTCATGTTATTGCGGATTAAGAATAAGTGACATAAGCAACTTGACGTGGGGAAATGTCATCTATGATGGAGACGACGTGACATTGAATATTATAGTTCAAAAAACTCACAATTTTTTAGTTGTTCCTCTATGCAAGAAGGCTATACAATATCTTCCTCAGAAACCAGAAAAAATAAATCCTAATGAGAAAGTATTTACCTTAACAACGAGAGAAAACATCAACATTCACATAAAAAAGTGGATGAAGAAAGTAGGCATAACAAAGAATGTGAGTATGCACACAGCAAGACACACATTTGCAACTCTGCTTCTAACTCAGGATGTTCCAATCAAAGTGATCCAAGAATTACTTGGACATAGTGAGATTGAAACAACATTGATATACGCAAAGCTAGTTGACAAGAAAAAGAATGAAGCTGTCAACAGACTTGATATTATTTGACAGGTTACTTGTTTGTTACTTTGGGGCTAATTTGTACATTTTTAGCCCCAAGAACAGACATGAAAGTAACAAATTTTGTTACTCCACAAATCAAGAACATACAAATTGAGATCGTATTTCAGCTGTAATTTTTGAGTTAAGATACCTAGAATATCGTTTTTTCTTTTGTTCTTTTTTGGTTAAGAAATCAGACTTAATCAACTTAAAAAATGAGCCATTCAGCCACTTTGACGGATTGAAAAAATACTTAGAGCTATCACAATCTCTATATATCAAACCTGAGCCAATAAGGTCATTTATCGACCTGTAAAAAGTGGATTTACTGAACCCTAAAAATTCACATACATCAGTCCTTGAAATCGGAGTTTCATCATTAGTTCGAGGCATATATCTACCTATTATATAGGCAATTATCTTAGCAGAGGACAAGTGTTTAAGGTTAAGAAGAGATTCCGAAAATTTCTTTCTGAATAACTTGAAAAAGACTCTCGCATCAGAGCTTCCAGACCTATACAATCCAATTTTAGAAGTCTTAGGAGTAGCACCAAACATAGCAGTCGCAACATCTTCAACACTGCTTTTTCTGATGTTATATTTTGACATGATTTCTTCGTCGGTAATGATACAGGAGAACTTCTGTTTTGACTCCGAAATATAGTCCTCAATGGAAACTTTACCACAACCAAAAATATTAGAATTGACTCTGTAAGTGTAGGAATATTTACTCTTTTTCGCTAGCAAAATACCACTAAGCATTAAATCCTTAACTGCTTTATTATAAGTTTGATAGGTCAATTTGTAATAACTAAACAAAGTAGTGTCAAAAGTGATCTCATTATCTGGATTATACGTTAGATTGTCTACTAACATAGCAAGCAATTTGAAACTTGCTTTATGTTTCAAACATAAGAACGCATTGAGGGCATCCCAAGTTTGATACATTCGAATAAACGTAACTCTGTCTTTGATGATTTTTTCTACCTGCACAACACCAGTTTGTTCATTTGGTAACTTACCCTTGTGCATAGACAATTGAATGTTATCCTTCAGATTTTCAATCTCTTGAGGATCGGCATAATATTCTGATCTAATTTGATCAGTAGAAATTACGCCTTGTACTTTTGTCCGTAAATGTAGAGTGTTGACACACCTATCCATTACGGATCTGCGCATTTCTTTTTTCACGAAAATATCAATTTTTTAGAAAGTATATAATATCTGTTTAACAACGCTTTTTGTTAAACATCGACGCAAAATTAGAAACATTTTTTAAACAACAAACACTCTTTTTCTTTTTTTCTAAGGAAAAATATTATCAGGGCAAATAAGCATTACGCAGAATAAATAAAAAAGAAGGAATAAGCAATCCTTACAGAGAAAGTTGATATTCAATCAAATGAAAAGAGTATTTTTCCTAAAAGCATAATGAAA
>JAKSVJ010000230.1 GCA_024408015.1 Clostridia bacterium | reverse complement strand
TTTGAGCGTTTTCGAAGTTGTGGCTTTTCGGCCAACATTAGAAGACGTTTTTTGTTATTGTGGAGGAATAAAAAAAAAAAAAACCTATCTTTAAAGGTGTAGCTACTGCTATTATCACCCCTTTTTCAAATGGCAAAGTTGATAAGGAAGCTTTTGGAAAATTAATAGAAGAGCAAATAAGCGCGGGAGTAAATGCACTCGTTGTTTGTGGTACCACAGGTGAAGCCGCCACAATGACAGACGCCGAACAAATTGATACTATTAAGTTCGCTGTCGAAAAAGTTGCCAAAAGAATACCAGTTATAGCTGGTGCAGGAAGTAATAACACTGCTCATGCAATAGAATTATGCAAAGAATCTGTAAAAGTTGGGGCTGATGCACTTCTTGTTGTAACTCCATATTATAATAAAACATCCCAAAATGGACTTATCCAAATGTACACTGCGATAGCAGACAGCGTAGATAAGCCAATAATACTCTATAATGTTCCATCAAGAACAGGTGTAAATATTGAACCTCAAACATATGCAATACTTGCAAAACACCCAAACATCTATGGAATAAAAGAAGCAAATGGAAACTTCTCAAAAATTGCTGAAACAATAGCTCTTGTAGGAGATGAAGTTGCAATTTATAGTGGAAACGATGATCAGATAGTTCCAATGCTTTCTTTAGGTGGTTCTGGTGTTATATCAGTTTTGTCTAATGTGGTTCCAAAAGAAACCGTTGAAATTTGCGATAGTTTCTTTAATGGTGATGTTAAGAATAGTGCAAAACTTCAATTAGATTATCTTAATTTGATTAATTGTCTATTCTCAGATGTCAATCCAATTCCTGTAAAAGAAGCCATGGCCATGTTAGGCGCATGCACAAATGAAATGAGATTACCTCTCGTTCCTATGGCTGATAACAAAAAAGAAGCTTTAAAAGAAGCTATGATTAAAGTTGGATTGAAGGTGTAGATTATGATTAAGGTTTTACTTGTTGGCGCCAATGGAAGAATGGGCGTAGAAATTCAAAAATTGCTTGCTAAGAATACAAGTGATATGGTTTTTGCTGGTGGAATAGATGCTGCTGCAGATGGTTACAATAGTATAATAGTTAAATCATTCGATGATTGTAAAGTTGATGCAGACGTGATTATTGACTTCTCACATCATTCTACGACTAATGACTTACTAAAATATGCAATAAGCAAAAAACTCCCTTGCGTTATTTCAACCACAGGTCAGACAGAAGAAGAAAAGAAAGCTATAATTGATGCATCAAAGATCATACCAATTTTCCATTCTGCAAACATGTCAATTGGAATTGCTATTCTTGCTGATTTTGCTCGAAAAGCAGCTGCATATTTACCAGATGCTAATATTGAAATCGTTGAAAAACATCACAATCAAAAATTAGATGCCCCTAGCGGCACGGCGTTGATGATTGCTGACTCTATCAAAAAATCACGTCAAGAAGCTGAATATGTTTATGGACGTCATGGACATGGCAAGAGAACAGATAATGAAATCGGAATTCATGCGCTAAGACTTGGAAACATAGTTGGCGAGCATGAAGTTATTATTAATACTGGAAATGAAACTATCACATTAAAACACGAAGCTTATAGTAGATCACTTTTTGCTGATGGTGCTTTAACTGCTGCAGAATTTCTGGTTGGAAAACCAGCAGGAATGTATGACATGAATGCAATTGTTGTAAACAAAGGTTAATAAAAATTTTAATAAAAATTATGGAAATTAAGTTCACAAAAATGCACGGTTGTGCAAACGATTATATATATGTTAACTGTTTTGATACAGTTATTGAAAACCCAAATGAATTATCAATGAAAATGTCACCAAGACACTTCTCTGTTGGCTCAGATGGACTTGTTCTTATTTGCCCATCTAATGTTGCAGATGCAAAGATGAGAATGTTCAATCTTGATGGTAGCGAAGGAAAAATGTGCGGCAACGCAATTAGATGTATCGGAAAATATCTTTACGATAACAATATCGTAAAAAAAGAAAAAATAGATATTGAAACATTAAGCGGAATAAAACATCTCTCACTAAATGTTAAAAATGGAAAAGTTGATACTGTACGAGTTGACATGGGTATCGCCGATATTATCGCTAAAAATATTCCAGTTATATCAAGTAAAGAAAAAGTCATTGACGAACCAGTTTTAATTGGAAACAAAGAATATAAGATAACATGTGTGTCAATGGGTAACCCTCATGCTATTACATATGTCAATGATACTAAGAGTATCAAAATTGAAGAAATTGGACCATTATTTGAAAAGAATGAAATTTTCCCAGAAAACGTTAACACTGAATTCATAAAAGTAATTGATAGAAATACTTTGGATATGAGAGTTTGGGAAAGAGGTA
>JAKSVJ010000023.1 GCA_024408015.1 Clostridia bacterium | reverse complement strand
GTTATATGTCGTTTCTCTGGCACAGAACCATTGCTTAGAATTTTTGCTGAAGCAACAAAGGCGGATATAGCCAAAGGATATATTGAAGCTTTCAGAACATTGTTAAATATAAAATAATTTTTGAACATCTCATGCTTTATTGTGTGGGATGTTTTTAAATTTTAATGGTATCGTGACAATAGTCATAGAAATATATTCCAAAATTTCATATATTGGGAATACACAATATGTTAAAGGAAGGGTATATAACTATGGATAAAAAAGCAATGAACAAATTGAGCTATGGTTTGTATGTTTTGACAGCCAAGGATGGTAATAAAGATAATGGTTGTATTATTAATACAGCCATTCAAGCAGCATTAAATCCAAATCAAGTTAGCATTTGTGTCAACAAATCAAACTTCACTCATGACATGATTATAAAGACTGGAATATTTAATATTTCAGTTCTTTCTCAAGATGCTACGTTTGATATGTTTAAACGATTTGGATTTGTATCTGGAAGAGATACGGACAAGTTCGCTGGATTTGCTTATGTTAAGAGAAGCGCAAATGGACTATTGTATGTTTCAAAAGGAACTAATGCTTTCATATCTATAAAAGTGTCAAAGAGTGAGGATCTTGGTTCACACACTATGTTTGTTGGCGAAGTTATAGATATGAATGTATTGAGCGATGTTCCATCAGCAACGTATGACTATTATCAAGAACACATAAAACCAAAGCCAGAGGCAATAGGTACCACAAAAGATTGCAAGACAATTTGGAGATGCAGCGTATGTGGATATGAATACGTAGGTGAAGAATTACCTGAAGATTTTGTTTGTCCAATATGCAAACATTCAGCATCATACTTTGAATAAGTTTTTTCAAACGAGTGTGTGCCAAAATCACTTGTAGGCACTAAGACAGAAAAGAATTTGTGGGAAGCATATGCTGGCGAATCAATGGCAAGAAACAAATACACATATTTTGCGTCAGTTGCCAAGAAGGCGGGATATGAACAAATAGCTGCTATATTCTTACAGACTGCAGAAAACGAAAAAGAACACGCAAAACTATGGTTCAAAGCACTTGGTGAAATTGGTGAAACTAAGGAAAATTTGCTGTATGCAGCAAGGGGCGAAAATGTTGAGTGGACTGATATGTATTATAGAATGGCAATTGATGCGGAAGAGGAAGGTTTTACTGAACTTGCAAAACAATTTAGAGGAGTAGCTGCAATTGAAAAGCTACACGAGGAAAGATATCGAGCACTTCTTCATAATGTTGATACCATGGAAGTCTTTAAGAAAAGTGGCATTACAATATGGGAATGTCGCAATTGCGGACATGTTGTAGTAGGATTTGAAGCTCCAGAAGAATGCCCAGTATGTAAACACCCACGAGCATTTTTTGAAGTAAGAAAAGCAAATTATTAACAACAATATCTCACATATATCGCAAAATTGACTGGCTAAAAGCCGGTCTTTTTTTGTGTTATGAAAAATAACATTGTGAAAAAATGAGGTTTGAAATTTGTGTTATATATTATTACATTTACGGCAAATGTGTGTTGGAAATTGTGTAATAAATTATTACATTTGATAATATGAGCAAAAACACAATGTTCTTATTGATTACAAATTCACATATTTTATTATAAATATTGACATTTTATGACACGAGTGGTATCATTTGTGACAATGAATATTGACGAGGTGCTATATGAAACAGATTTCGCTTACAGTTCTTGCTGAATCTATTAAGAACGGCAGAATTGAAAAAGGTTATACTCAAGAACAATTAAGTGCTCTGACAGGTATCAATAGAATAACTATTGGTAGAATTGAGAGGGAAGAGTTTACTCCATCAATTGAGCAACTTGAGAAACTCTCTGATATTTTGGAATTTGACATATGTGATTTATTTGTTGATAACAATCCAACAGTACATTCTGGATTTGGTGTTAGTACTTGGGATTCTTTGTTTTTGTCACAATCATATTTTGATTGTTGGGATGATTATGAAAGATCAATATCTCAAAGTTCATTCCCACAATGGGATTATGTTGTATTGACAGCTTCTAATGAAAACCAAGCTGAAGGATATAGAAAGCAAATCGAAGTTAGAGAAGAATTTTTGCCAAAGAAAACAAAGTTCGTTGTTATCCCAGATGAAGGTGGCAAACGTGTGGGCTCAGGCGGAGCAACACTTAGCGTTCTAAAATATATTCACGAAAAAGAAGGCAAATTTGACGGCTTAAAGATTCTTGTAATACATAGTGGTGGTGACTCAAAGAGAGTACCAATGTATTCAGCTCTTGGAAAACTGTTCTCACCAGTACCACATGAATTGCCAGACGGAAGATCTTCAACACTCTTTGACGAATTTCTCTTGTGCATGGCATCAGTTCCATCAAGAATAAGGGAAGGAATGGTATTGCTTTCAGGAGATGTACTTCTTCTATTTAACCCACTTCAGATTGATTACTCTGGAAATGGCGCTGCAGCAATTTCATTCAAAGAAGATGTTGAAACAGGTAAAAACCACGGCGTGTTCTTAAATGGAGAGAATAACGAAGTAAAGGCATTCTTACACAAACAAACTGTTAAGACTCTTAAAGACAAGGGTGCTGTTAATGATAGAAACTGTGTTGATATAGATACTGGTGCGGTTATATTCTCGACAGATATGCTTTCATCATTGTATTCTCTAATTGATACAAATGAAAAATACTGTGATATGGTTAATGACACAGTTAGGTTGTCACTTTATGGAGATTTCTTGTACCCACTTGCGCTTGATTCAACACTTGAACAATATCACAAAGAAAAACCAGAAGGTAACTATTGTGATGAGTTAACAGTAGCTCGTGAAAAAGTATGGAATGTATTAAGACAATATAGATTAAAACTCTTAAGACTTGCACCAGCTAAGTTTATTCACTTCGGCACTACAAGAGAGATATTGAATCTTATGACAGGTGGAGTTGAAGGATACAAAGATCTTGGTTGGAATGGAAGAATAAAGAGTAGTATTTCAAGTAGAGCAGCTGGATACAATAGTATTCTCTCTGATAAGGCTATTATTGGTGATGGATGTTATCTTGAAGTTTCATATATTCATAGATCTGCAACGGTCGGAAGAGGATCAGTCCTTTCATATGTAGATATTCATGATGAAACAATTCCACAAAATGTCGTTCTTCACGGACTAAAACAAAAGAATAGTTCTTTCATTGCTCGTATATACGGTGTTCTTGACAATCCTAAAGAAGACAAACTTTTTGGTGAAAAAATTGAAGATGTGATTTCAGAGCTAGGAATCAGAAAACTCGACATTTGGAAAGATAGCAATCACACGTTGTGGAATGCGGACATTTATCCAGAGTGCTCAACGATATCTGAAGCAATAGGCGAATCTCTCAAAGTATATGAGATGTTCACTGAAAAGAAAAAGAGTCTTGTCAAGGAATGGAAAAACAAGACTAGAAAATCACTATGTTCAGGTTTTAACGATGCTGATCCAGATGCTATTATCGCATGGAACAAGAGAATGCAAGAACTTGTATTAATGGACGAGATAACAAAGGCTATTGATAATAAGGTTCCAGTATCAAAACTAAAAAAACTTCCAAAAATGACCAAAATCCAGGAAGAATGGTATAAGAACCATCTTTCAAAAGCTAATTTTGAAGAAAAAATTAGATTACAATACTACGTTGGAGTGGCATGTGGAAATGATGGTCTAATTTCTGATTGTTTTGATACAATTTCAAAGACAATCTTAAAAGCCACAATTTCAGATTTGAAGTATAACGACACAGTTGTTATGTCAAAAGATAAGCAGGTTATTAATCTACCACTTAGAGTAAACTGGGGTGGCGGTTGGTCAGATACTCCACCATATTGTAACGAACATGGCGGAACAGTATTAAATGCTGCGATTAAACTTGATGGTAAATGTCCAGTTGAAGTTACTATCGAAAGAATACCAGAAAAGAAAATTATCTTTGATAGTAGAGACATGGATGTTCATGGAGAATTTGATACAATTGAGCCATTGCAAAGAACTGGTGACCCATTTGATCCATTTGCACTACAAAAAGCAGCACTCTTAGCATGCGGTATTGTTCCAAAAAGTGGACACTCTCTTGATGAAATCTTAACACGTATGGGTGGAGGTTTTGTAATGAAGAGTGAAGTTACAAACGTTCCAAAGGGTAGTGGACTTGGCACAAGTTCAATTCTTAGTGCAGCGTGTGTTAAATGTATTTTTGAATTTTTCAATTTTGATTACACAGAAGATGACTTATATAGTCATGTTCTAGCAATGGAACAGATTATGTCAACTGGTGGTGGTTGGCAAGACCAGGTTGGTGGTGTCACTGATGGCGTTAAATACATCACAAGTATGCCAGGAATTAACCAAGACATAAAGGTTGAACATGTAAGACTATCTTCAAAAACAAAGAAAGAACTTAGTGATAGATTTGTGCTTATTTACACAGGACAAAGACGTCTTGCAAGAAATCTTCTTCGTGATGTTGTTGGTAGATATGTTGGAAATGAGCCAGACAGCTTGTTCTCACTCAACGAAATTCAAAAAATTGCAGTCCTTATGCGTTTTGAACTTGAAAGAGGAAATGTTGACGAGTTTGCAAGTCTACTAAATCGTCATTGGGAACTTAGTAAGATGGTTGATGCTGGTAGTACAAATACACTAATTGACCAAATCTTTAATAGTATCGATGATTTGATTGATGGTAAACTTGTGTGTGGTGCTGGTGGCGGCGGATTCTTACAAGCGGTACTCAAAAAGGGTGTTTCAAAGAATGATGTACATACAAGATTGAAGCAAGTGTTCCAAGACAACCCAGTTGATATTTGGCCATGTGAATTGGTATGGTAATAGGAGAAATATATGTTAAACAAGATAAACAAAGTTTTGACAGGTGATATTCTAAAAGTATTATGTGACATGGGTCATGATGACGTGTTGATTTTAGCTGACGCTAATTTTCCGGGTGAAGCTATAGCTAGAAGCACAACTTATGGAAAACTTATACGTATGTCAGCATCTGATGCATCAACCATGTACGAGGCAATTCACGAACTATTTCCAATAGATGTTGGATATACTAAAGAGCCAGTTTGCGTAATGGATCTTACTGACGGCGATAAAGCAAAAGGTATGAAGCAACCAGAAGTGTGGGACGAGTTTGAAAGAATTCTACATAAGGATCATCCAGATACAAATCTCGGCAAAATTGAAAGATTTGCATTTTATGAAAAAGCAAAGAAGGCATATGCTGTTATTCAAACAGGTGAGTCTAGACAATATGGCAACTTGCTTTTAGTAAAAGGTGTAGTTCTTTAGTAAAAATCAAATTGATAATATATCGATTAAGCGAGCAACTCGATTTCGGGTTGCTCGTTATATTTTTATATATAACGACAAGTAAAAAACAGTATAAGTGGTTGACAATGTAACTTTTGTTACATATAATAAATGTGTTCACAAATTTGAAAACTATTTATTCTAAATTGTAAATGTAAGGTAAGGTGTATTAGAATTGACAGAATTTGGTAGATATCTTCGAATTATCAGAATTAATATTGGGGACAGCGCAAGAGACATGGCGAAAAAGCTTATGTTATCACCATCATATCTTTCTGCCATTGAAAATGGAAAAAGAAACATTCCAATAGATTTTGAAAAGCAGTTGATAGAGGCTTACAATCTTTCTGAAAAAGATAAAGAGAATTTAAGAAGAGCAATTCTTAATTCGTCAGATACAATAAGAATCAATCTAACAGAATATGCAGAAAAAAAACAGCGACTTCTTATGGCTATCGTTGGTGATGAAATTGGAGCTGATGCCATTGATAAAATGGTAGGAATGTTAGATGAAGAAAACAAATAGAATATATTTAAGTCCAGATTATGCAAGCGAAAAATGTCTTGCATATTTTACTGATGTCATAGATACAAAAAATGACATTGTTATAAGTGTCCCACAATCATTTAAGGGAATACTAATTTGCGACGGAAACATCACAAAACGCATTGATACTTGTGACAAGGTTGATTTAAAAGAATATATTGACTTAACAAGATACAAAACAATACAAATGTTGTATGTATATCGAGGTTTATCATCAAAAGTATCATTTGGTTTTGGTAACATTTCTTGCGATCTTGTTTATGATACGGAGTATGAATTATCACAAGGCTATCTTGTGGGTGCTAATGGGTCATATAACATAAGGGTATATGATTATGCTTTGTTTATGGGTGCTTTCTCTGGATTTAGAGAGGTTACGATAGCGAGCATTCGTGAGAGAATAAATGTAATATTGCGTGGATTAGGTACACGTATTCTCCCAGTATATTTGAATGAAATTAATGCTTCTTATGAAAATTTAGGAGCTTGTGTTGAAGATTTTTCAAGTATTTTTACGCAAAGAGCTATTAATATGAATGAAACAAATGAACTTGGAGTAAGTATAGAAAATTTAACTATTGACGGAATTATTGCAAACGAAAGATAGTGGAAAGGAGACGGCATGAGTGATTTAGCTATTGAAAAGGTTTGTGACGAAAGTATTATTATCATAAATTCTTTAAAAGAATATGAGTCAAAATACGAATATGTGCTAGCTAAAAGAGCACTCGTGCGTCTAATTCATACTGTCGGTGTAGGCACTGAAGAAAAGGATTCTTTTGTTGCGAATTTAAAAATGTCCATTCTTGATTTAAGAGTGGCTCAAAGTGAAAATGATGAGAATGAAGTAATAGAGTGTCTTAAACACATCAAGGATGTATGTGATGAGTATTGTGACTATCTTGATGGCAATATTAAAGCACTTGCTAGTAATGGAAATTCAATAAGAAGTGAAGCTTTAGTGATTCTTTATGAAGCTTTGATTAATACAAACAACACTATATTAGAACTCGACAATATATTAAAAGATTCTGAAGAAGAAAAAGATGAGAAAATAGTAAGCAAAGCAAAAGAGCTTGCAATAAATCATGCACAAGAGAGAAAACAAAAAAGCGCTTACGAAAAAGAAGCACTTAAGTTATTTATATATTGTCTCAAAGCGGAAAAAGAACAAAATGCAATTAGTGAAATACTAAGCATTGTTGATGCAATAAATATTAGAGATAATATTTCAAACTCAAAAATGCTTGCTGAATATATATCAAAGGCACGTTTGTGGATGAGTAAAACTCAAAACGAGTCGAAAGAATCAAAAGAGTATCTTTCAAAGGTGTTTGAATGATAATTGCGTGAAAGTGTATTTTATGAGTTTATTTGGAACATTAAGAATGACTATCATGCTTTTGAGGTTGAAAAGTGAAACAAAATAGAAATGTATGTCCATCTTGCGGGTATTATCCATTAGTTGATAATGGAGGCACATTGTTCTGTCCAAGTTGTGATTCTTCTTTTAAAATTGAAGATGAAGACAAAGACAAATACTCAACGGATTTTGAGCTTATTGATGAAATTCGAAAAAGCGCTTTTGAAATAAACGGGATAGGTAAGGAAATTGAGAGTTTTGGCACAGGATTTGCTATTGCAAATGATTTGATTCTAACATGTGCTCACGTTATTTCAGAATGCGAAAATCCAAATGGAACATTTAGATATTTAGAGCATTCAATAGAGGTTTCTATCCAAGGCGAAAATCCATCAAATGCAACTGTTATAAAGGTTGATAAATCACTTGACTTGGCTATATTAAAAATATGCAACAAGAGAGTGCTAAATCCATTGAGATTCGATACAAAAAAGCAACCAAATGGTGCAAAAGTTTTCGCAATAGGCAACGGAAAAGGAAATGGAATAAGCACTGTTGATGGGGTAATAAGCGACTATTACAGAAAAGTAAATGATAGAAGTTTGATGCTATTTTCGGCACCAGTTATATCAGGTTATTCTGGCGGTCCAGTTGTAAACACAAAAGGATTAGTCATAGGTGTAGTGACTGGTGGAGAGGTTGACGAGTCAACTATGAATTATGCTATTCCATCTGATGTTGTACTAGAGTTTATTAAGGAATGCATTTGAATAAAGCAAGTATTTGATCTTAAAACTGTTGAAAAATAAGTGAATAAAATTGACAGTTTTGTGAACGGTGTGCATCTGGCGGTTAAAATAATGCTGATTTTTGGCGATATTTTGCACTTGAAACTTTGGTTTTGTTTTGCGCATTTTTATAACAAAACAGTATCTTTTATTAAATGCTATTGTGAAATATACCAAATGAAATTTTGACAATATTAAGCATTTTTTAACTATGTTTTAGAGAAAAATTGATATAAAAACAGTCGTGTTTTGCCAAATTGGTCGGTAATAGCAGATTCAATTTGGAACTAAAAAGAACAAAAAAATAGAAATTGAACAAAGAGATAAGATGTTGTTTTTAGCGAAAATCACATCAAATTTGACACACCCGGAAATTTCCGGGGGGGGTCACTTTAATGTCGCAAAGTGTTGACAAGTGCTATACTTTTGATTACAATTAACTTTGTGTGAGTATATATATTTAATAATATATATAAAATTACGCATCGCGCTGTAATTGTAGTTTTCACAGTTGTGTTTATATATAAAAATTTTGGAGATTAGAATGATAGAAAGATCAAATAGACTTGACCACGTACATTCAGATATACGAGGTCCACTATATCAAGAAGCGTTAAAAATGGAAGCTTCTGGTGTAAATGTTTTGAAGTTGAATACAGGTAATCCAGGAAGATTTGGATTTGATCTTCCAAATAGTGTAAGGCAAGCTCTTGCACTTCACATTGATGAAGCTGTGCCATATTGCGATGTTCGTGGTATGAAAGATGCTAGAAACGTTATATGTACATATCACATAGGTCGTGGCCTCCAAGGTATCATGCCAAATGACGTTTTCATTTGTAATGGCGTAAGTGAAGCTGCATCTATGCTTATGAATGCTTTGTGTGGAGATGGGGACGAAATACTTCTTCCATCACCAAACTACTCACTTTGGAGCAACAACGTATATCATTGTGGTGGCAAATCTGTTTTCTATAGATGTGATACAAATAACGACTGGAATCCAGATGTTGAAGATATTAAGTCAAAAGTTACAAACAAGACAAAGGCAATTGTTGTCATCAATCCAAACAACCCAACAGGTGCCGTATATAGTAAGGAAACATTGCTTGAAATTGCAGCTATAGCTCGTGAGAATCATCTTGTCGTGTTAGCTGATGAAATCTACGATAGACTTGTTATGGATGGTTTAAGACACGAATCATTTGGTGCTATTGCTCCGGATGTGCCATGTGTGACTTTTAATGGATTGTCAAAGAGTCACATTGTGTGTGGTTTTAGATGCGGTTGGATGGTATTCTCTGGCCCTAAAGGTGAACTTGATGAAGTGAAGAATGGTGTTATGCAACTAGCTTCAATGAGACTTTGTGGCAATGCATTGACACAACTAGTAATTCCTGCAGCTCTTGTTGACAGTGAAAGTACACAAGAGATGATAGTTCCTGGTGGTAGACTTTTTGAACAGAGAAAAGTTGTTTGCGAAGAACTTGATGGAATTGACGGTGTTTCATACATTCCAAATAGAGCATCATTCTATCTTTTCCCAGGACTTGACAAAGATAAATTTGACTTTGAAGATGATCAAGATTTTGCTATGAAATTCTTGCACGAGAAGAGAGTGCTTGTGATCCCGGGTCGTGGATTTGACTGGCATGAAGATTTGAGATTTAGAATTGTAATGCTTCCTGATACTGATACTCTCAGAAAAGCAATGCAAGATCTTAAGCATTTCTTAAAAGAACATAGAAAATAGAAATTTTTAGTTTTGTTATGGGACGCAAACTTGCGTCATGCGGTTGTTTTTAATGTGAGTATATGGTGCGATATATTCACACATAAAAGAACCGTCAGAAAA
>JAKSVJ010000229.1 GCA_024408015.1 Clostridia bacterium | reverse complement strand
TCAAACCGGCCCATCTCGAAAGTTATCAAACCATCAGAAATGTTATATACCCATTTTCATTTGTCCATTATCACAGGAGTTGTTAGTATGCCAAAAGGATGGACTTGATATTCACGCACAAACCATCTATTTGGTCTCTTATACACTTCTGGTGACGGGAATGATGGCTTAACATAAGAATCATGTAATGGTCCAAACGTATTCCAACGATTACCATAGACAGTAACATCAATATTATGCTCGCCGTCTTTTAACAAACCTAGGTTCAATACATTAGGTGGGAAAGAAACCATGCCTTGCACTCTTTCGCCATCAACATCAACTGATATAGCGGCGCCTTTGAAACGATGTATTCCTATCGCTTTATTTCCAGCGCCAGTATACTTCAAATGATAAGTAATATTGCCACTATAGAAAGCAAGTCCTTGATTAACAACATTGTCAAACACTAGTTTTTTAGGAAGTTCAACAACTTTCGCCTTACCGCCAATAATATTTACACCAAAATTGCCAAGCAAATAACAGCTCTCAATGCAAACGGTATCGTTATATTTAATTTCAATTTCAAGCAAATTGGTGCCTTTTTTGACATTGGATACATTTATTACTCTTATGGCATCTTCGTCAACATAGTAACCTCTATCAACCATGTCAGATTTTATGCCATTGAATGTAACTTGTGAATACTCAATATTTTCCAAAGCAAGTTGAACATTTGAACAGTCAATTTCAGATTCGAACTCGTATACAAGCTTCACAACACCTTTTGGTTCCTTGCTTCTTGGTTTCATCCAAGGTTGCCAGCCCTTAAGTGTTAATGAATCGAAATGTATTTTTGCTTTGTCTGATACTCTTAGTATTTCTTCAGATTCATTCAATTCTCCATTATCAAAGGAAAATCTAGGCATATCAAGAAGCATGACATTTTGTTCTTCAAGAGAATACTCGGCACTGTCTTCTATACAGCCACTCCAACTGTAGCTTGGAACTTTAAGTTCAATTCCTTCAGTTCTCTTTCCAGGCTCAAGTTCAATAAGTAAAGAATCACAGCAACCGCATACCCACGTTACTATTGTTTCTCCATTAACATATTTCGCTGCAACTTCATATTTATTTCCATCCAAAGTGTTAAGAAGAGTAACCTTCCATTCACCTTTTAATTGGATAGTGTATTTTTCCAAGTCAGTTGAGTCATATTCATATCTTTTTGGTTCAACCACATGAGCTATAAAGACCCTGCGAATTCCGTTATCATCTCTCATATTATATGTAAGATTCGATGCATACTCGCAGCTTCCATCTAAAATCTTAATATCTCTATATTCTTCAGCCAAATCAAAGAGTTTTCTTCGTGACCAATCGATGCTAATGCTCTTTTGAGCTAATTCTAGCGCCTTAGAGGACTCATTTGCATCAACATACGCCGGAACATCGCCCATAAATACAACTTTTCCACCACGAGCCACAAATTTCTCAAGTAAATCCAATGTTGCTGATCTTATGGTTGTTAATCCCGGAACAACAATCATATCATACTTTTCGCATCCAACGGTAAAGCCATTGGAGCTTTCAACATATTGGCTTTGTAGATTTGCTTCACAGATCATATCGAAATCCAATGAGCCAAAAACAAACCAGTTAATTAGTTCATAATATCTATTAGCCAATTCACGTCTAGCATGACTTGTTTGTGAATAAGGGCCATAATAGAGCCAATATGATTCAATAGGATGAATAACACCAATTCTAACTACTGGTTTACCCCTAGTCATTGCAGTATTAACTCTAGCAAAATGGTCTTCAATATATTTATATTCCTTGTACCATGGTGATTGATAACCAATTGATGCTGGATAATCGCGTTTAGCATCACCTTTCATTGACATCCAGAACAAATGAGGAACTCTCACAGTTACGCCCATAGCAGCTTGCCAGTCGCCTTGTTGTTTGTGGCCTCTGAAATCAAACTCCCAAGTTGTCACTCCGTAAAGTTCACTCGTCATTCCTTCTCTGCCGTATTGACGAACTGAGCTTTGACATTGTTTAACACAAGATATCTCATGCTTATCAGATAAGATATCAATTCCTGGTATAGAAAAAGCTCTATATGATCTCATAACATCGCCAACAGCAGTAGTTTGACCATGAAGTGAAGGTTCTCTGAAAAAGTGGCCAGTCATGTTTAGGTTGTTTTTATCACACCACTCACCTATTGTATCAGAAAAAGCTTCAACAAATCTGTCAGTTCTATGATTATGAAAAGCATATCTAGCTTGTGATAGTTTCCCATCAGAAGATTCAAATACAACTTCTGGCAATCTATCCATGATGCTATACCCATATTCTTTTTGGAATGTAACATCAAAATCGTCTGTATATGCAATA
>JAKSVJ010000228.1 GCA_024408015.1 Clostridia bacterium | reverse complement strand
ACAGTTATCTTAGCTATGGGTGCTGGTAAGAAGGCTGCTCAAGCTATTGACGAAAAGTTAATGCCTAAGGCTGAATAATCAATTTACACTAACTTATAAGGGGAGGATTCATTCCTCCTTTTATTTTTCCTTTAATTTTTTATATAATTTACTCATGCGAAAAATTAATGTAATCATCCCACTATTTGTAATGGTGGTGTCATCAAGTTGCAATGTTGTTGTAAGTTATAGTCCTACAAGCGGAACTTTATCTTCTTCAACAGGTACAAGTGCTGATTCTTCACCAAATTCAGAAATTAGCACCGAGACGGGTAATTCCTCATCTGAAGATATCTCGACGCAAAATCCAACAAGTAGTGATTCTGGTACATCGATCATTGATACTGGATCGACAGATACTAACACAAACACAAGTAGTGAACCTGATAATCCAAATATTGACTATGATTTAGATATTCCATTTGTCGAACCTGAACAAGGCGATTCGCCAAATACTTTATATGAGGTATATGGAACAAGTTCTTCGACAACAACTGGAACTGCGCCTACTACAACATATACAACATCAAGAATGACATATGTAAATAGAGCTTCTGAGCCATCAAACTACGCGTTCGTATATAATTCAAATGGAAATATAGTAAGGTATCTCAAAAAGGGTGTTTACTATACAAGTTTAGATGATGTAGCAAGTTACATTCTTGCCTTTAAAGAATTGCCAGCAAATTATCTTATTGGAAGAAACGCTAGTAAAAGAGTTGCCTATGAGGAATATGGTGAAGAATATTCTCGTATTGCTCCAGGATTTTATGGATTAGATTATTCTGGTTCAAGTTTTGATGGAAAGGATAATTATCCGTATCAAACTCTTCCTAAGTCTACTTATGGAAACTACTTTGAACTTGATATTGGTTATACTTGGACCGATGAAGAAGGAAATGTTATAAACTATGCTGGTTCAACTTCATATAATAGAGGACCACTTAGATTAATTGTTTACTTCGAAGGTGTAAGAGCAAGTGGTGAAGACTTAAATACTTCTCACTATAATGATGGTAATCCAGTTATCTTCTTTACTCCTGATCATTACCAAACATGTTATGAATATTCAAACTTCTATCGTGGTTGGTCAAAACCTTTGTTTAAGAATTCTTATAACAGTTACACTCCATTAATTACTATGTAATTAGCAAACAAAAAAGCCATCGTGATGGCTTTTTATATTTGTTTTAATTTTAATTAGTCTTCTTTAGCAATTAAGACAACTTTAATAACTTGGAAGACACCAGCGACTAAGAGGAGAACGCCCATTGAGATAGCGCCGCCACCTAATACATATGTGAATGTTTCAGGTGCTGCTGGGTGAGCTGATAAGTAGAATGATGGAAGGAAGAAGATCATAACACCAGCTGCGAGAACAAGTAATGCAGAGAGTGCGTTTGGAATAATCCACTTCTTTGAGTTCATAGCCATGCAAACTGTAACGCATAATGCACCAAGGCATAATGCGAAGAATAAGACTAATGCGAGTGGAGATAAGTTACCTTGACCTTTGATCCAAGTCATTTCATAGTAGTTACCCATTTGAGTTGTTAATGCTTCACCAACATCAACTTTTTCATAAGCGAATGACATTGGAAGAGAGCCAAGTCCAAATGAGACACCAACTAAAATTGTATTAACAATATTAAGTACGATAGCAATGATTTTTTTCATTATAAAGACCTCCTTAAAAACGAGTCAAGTTAGATTATATATATCTATTAACAAAAATACAAGTAGAAATATATTGCAATTACTTTAAAAAGTAAGTATATTATAGTCGTCAAGCAAACTTGATATAACTCTGATGAAGAGTGGCCACGAGCCACTCTTTATATTTAAAGGAGATAAATAATGGGTGAAGAACAAATTAAAAATTTAATTGAACCAACTGTTGACAACTTAGGGTATGACTTAGCAGATATTTCTCTTAAAAGAGAAAAAGGTGATTTATATTTACATATTATCATCGACAAAGTTGACCCAATTTCCCTTGATGATATCGTCAAAGTTACTGAAGAAATATCACCAATCTTAGATGAAAATGATCCTATTAGTGATAATTACATCTTAGACGTTACATCTCTTGGTGCGGAAAAACCTATCAAAGTTGAACAATTAGAAAAATATGTTGAAAAATATGTTAATGTTCATGTCACCAACCCAATTAATGGAGAAAATTACCTTGAAGGTAATATTCAAAGTGTAACAAGTGAGCAAGTTACACTTACTTACAGAATCAAAACACGTCTTGTTAGTGTTAACATTCCTCGTAAGGATATAGATAAAGCTCGTCTAGCTATCAAATTTTAAAAGAAGGAGAAATAAAAATGGATGCTAAACAATTTATTGAAG
>JAKSVJ010000227.1 GCA_024408015.1 Clostridia bacterium | reverse complement strand
CGTCCTAGTGGTAACAGTGTTCTTGCTGGTGTACACATTACAGAATCAATTAGAAATGGTTTCCTCAGAGGTGGAAAAGAAAGCTTTATTCTTCCAGAAAACTTTAATCCACTTCCAAACTACTACCATTGTACAGATATCTTCTATGGTATGAACATGTATCGTGCACTTGTTGACCTTGAGTCATATCTTGCTAACGACCCTGCATACTATGTAGAAAACATGGTCGACTTCCTTGAAAGAGAATCATGGCTCACACCAGACAATTATCACAAGATGCGTTTCCTTGGAAACCACGATACAGTTTCATGGGTATGGCAATGTGGTCGTGCTGTTAACATTTATGGCGTTGGTGGCGCAAAAGCCTTATTCGCTATGATTTCACTTATTGATGGTGTTCCAATGATTTACCAAGGTGATGAAGACTCATCCATCATCGGTGAAAACACAGAAAAACTCACAGACTTCTTTACTGATTTGTTCCATGCTAGAAAGAAATACATCCCTCGTGGTAGCAATAAGACATCATACCTCCACACAGGTACACCTGTTATGGCATTCTATCGTGAAACAGCATATGTTGAAGATAAGCCTTACCAGACAGAAGGCACTGAAAGAGTTCTCGTTCTTATCAATATGTCAAATAGTTATCAAGATGTACCAAATGATGCAATTGGCATGAAAGTATTCCACGACAATGCTGGAGCTACAGATTCACAGAGCAAACTTGCTCCATTTAGTTTCAGAATTCTCGGGGGCTGCCAATGAGAAAAATCAGTTTAATACTTGGATTAATATTTGTCTTATCTTGTTTCTTTGTTGGATGCTCCCCAAAGAACAAAATAACAGATTTTGTTAAAGATGGAGAAATATGGACTCTTACTCGCGGAGATATGAAAGTAACTGTAAATAGTACTTCTGGTTTTGTTACTGGAGTGGCAAACAGTTATGATGAAGTATCATTTGATGCGATTCTTGTTGATGGTAGCATTAGCAGTAATGTTATGTATGGACAATTCGGTTACACTAGCATGGCTGGTGCGCAAACTTGGGAATTGCCTATTCTCTACCCTAAAATGAAAGATATTCCAGAACACACAGTTGACAACATTGTTGCAACAGAAACTGGATTTGAAATTTCTTTAACAAAAGATATCTATCACCTATTGTACAAATACACTATCCTTGAAGATGCACTAAAACTCGATGTTGTATTGTCATCTGACTCTGAAAAAGATCAAACTGTAAATGGCATTACATTCGCAGTTCAAGGCATCAAAGGATTTGATATTGTTAATTCAACATTTGAATTCCCAGGAAGCACTCCTTCTGGAAAAATAAACTTTACAAGTACAGGAAAATATAAAGCAACTGTATCTGATTATGCGTGTCCAGTTGTAGTTGTAGAAGATAAACAAAAATCAACTGATGTCATTTTCGTTGATGAAGTTGAAAAATGGACTTCTGGAAGCTACTACGACAAAAACGATAATCCATGTGTAGCATTCACAGCAGCTGTTGAAGGATTTCTTTCAAGCACAAAGCCTATGGAAATCGGTTCGCTATATATCCCTATGACAAATCCAAACGTTGGAGCATATAAAACAGTACAAAACCTTTGGAAAACTTTAGGATATAAAAATCCTGAAAAGAATGAATTAACAAAAGACTTAGTTGCACTTTATTCATCTCACCCATTCGGAACAATGGACACTAACTATTTTAACAGATGGACTCTCTCAGAGTATGCTGATAAAATGGCTAGCATTGCAAACATGGGATTTGATGCAGTATGGCTACTCCCTGTTTTCCAACACACAGGAGATAATGTTTACGAGCCAATTGACCAAGGTCTCATTGATATGAGATATGGCGGTATAGAACAAGCAAAAGAATTCATTGAAAAGACTCACGGTCTTGGAATGTCAGTTTTATTTGACTTTGTTCCTCATGGACCTCGTCCAGTATATCCATTTGCTAAAGAACATCAGGATTGGATAAGTAAAGACATTCTTGGCGAAAACCAAATTGAATGGGATTGTGTATCTTTTGACTACAACAACCCTGAGTATTACAAATACAACGTTGAACTTGCAGAGTATTATGCAAGAGAAATTGGACTTAATGGTGCTAGAATTGACTGTTCTATGGGTGGTCTATCAAACTGGTATTCCCCTATTGGTCTTAGAGCTAGTGCTGCAGGTCTTATGGCTGGTAAGAATGTAGTTGATGCATTGTATAAAGGCTTTACAAACGTAAATCCAAATGCAATTATTCTTCCTGAAAACTTCCATCCATCACCAGCTTATGCTGAAGTTACAGACGTATTCTATGATATGCCTTTGTATCGTTGCATATACAACCTAAATCAAAGAAACTTACCAGTAACACAATATGTAAAAGAATTAACAAATT
>JAKSVJ010000226.1 GCA_024408015.1 Clostridia bacterium | reverse complement strand
CCGCATATACAAACATATTTACCTCCTCGTTATTTAAGCACCGGTACATTTACCGAGCCGTCTATCAAATCCTTAAGAGTTACACTCTCAAGATAGTTCTCTATTACTGAATCTAGATTTTTCCAAAGAGGCATCGTAATACACCCCGTTGAATTTGGGCAACCGCCCTCTACACAACCAACTGGGGCAAGCGAACCCTCCGTTAGTTCCAATATTGATTGGATAGTATACTCTTCTGGCCTTTTAGATAGACAATAACCCCCTACTTTCCCACGAAAGCTTTGAAGCATATTTGCCTTATTAAGAATCGCTACTATTGACTCAAGATATTTCACCGAGAGTTGTTGTCTTAATGCAATATCTTTCAAAGATATAGGACCTTCATCTATGTGCTGAGCCAAGTCAGCCATTACATGAAGAGCATATCTACCTCTTGTTGAAATCATCATCGGAAATCACCTCTTTTGAATTCCTATCATATCACAAGGAATAAGAAAGGTCAAGTGCTTGGAACAATAATCCTACATAAATAGTATGAATTTGATATATAAAAAAACAAGGCTCAAAAATGAGCCTTGCTACAATTTTTAATCAAATTACTATACCACCACAATGATCAAAAGAATTTGCTAAAACCATCATGATAGACCCTCGTGATGTTCATAAAAATCATCACGAATTTAATTTGTACTGATCTTACAAAACTTTTGATAAAAAGCTTTGTAGTCTAGGATTTTGAGGATTATTAAATATTTGTTCTGGACTTCCCTCTTCTTGAATCATTCCATCATCGATAAATACAACTCTATCAGATACTTCTCTTGCAAATCCCATTTCATGAGTAACAATAACAATTGTCATACCACTATCTCCGACTCTTTTAATCAAGTCAAGAACTTCTCCAACCATTTCAGGGTCAAGAGCTGATGTTGGCTCATCAAACAAAATTACTTTAGGTTTCATAGCAAGAGCTCTAACAATGGCGATTCTTTGCTTCTGACCACCGGACAATGTAGATGGATATGCATTTGCCTTATCTTCAAGTCCAATAGTTTTAAGGAGTTTCATTGCTTCTTCCTTACACTCTGCTTTTATTTCACCTTTAGTCTTACCCAATTTCTTCGCTTTTTTTGATAATACGATTTCTGGACCTAATGTTATGTTTTGAAGAACTGTTTTGTTATCAAATAGATTAAACTGTTGGAATACCATACCCATATTTTGTCTATGAATATTAATATCAATCTTCGGATCAGCAATATCTACATCATCAAAATATATAGAACCTCCGGAAGGATCTTCCAAACAATTCAAACATCTTAAGAAAGTACTTTTACCAGAACCAGAAGGACCAATAACAGATACTTTTTCACCAGGCATGATATCTATAGAGATATCTTTAAGCACAGTGGCAGGTCCAAACTTCTTTTGTAAGTGTTGAACAGATATTAATGGTTTTGTAACATTATCCATTCTCCTCTACCTCCCATCTATGGTGACGCTCATTCTTAGCAAATTTCTTTTCTAATATATGTAATATTTGTGTCAAAATAAGCACAACTATTAGATATAAAACTGCAGCAATTAAGAGCGGAAATAAATAGTCGAATGTTCTTGATTGAATCATTCCAGGAATTTTTCCCAAGTCTCTAATACCAACATAACCAACGATAGCTGTTTCCTTTACCAATGTGATAAATTCATTGAATAAAGGTGGCAAACAATTTTTCGTAGCCTGTGGAATAATGATATGCCACATAGTTTCACCAACATTAAGGCCAACACAACGTCCAGCTTCCATTTGTCCATCATCAACACTATTAAATCCAGCTCTAACTATCTCCGCAACATATGCGCCAGAGTTCAATCCGAAAGTAATAGCACCAATCATGACACCATTCTTCCAGTTTTCAAATACAATAAAGTACATGATCATCAACTGAAGAACAACAGGTGTGCCTCTTACTAATGTTATATAGAAGTTTGATATTTTAGATAAAACTTTGAGCTTGCCTGTCTTATTATATGTATAGTTAACTGTCGCAAAAACTATACCTATAGAAATACCAATCATAGCTGATATTGAAGCTATTACAAGTGTGTTACCCAAACCCTCGAGATAAAGCTTCCATCTATCTTGTGTTATGAAGGCTTTAAAAAATCTTTGGCCTAAATCCTGAATAAAACTTTGAAAATCCATCTGATTCCTCTAATGCAATAGAGGCAGTAGCCTCTTTTTGAAACTACTGCTCTAGTTATTGTTTATTTAATAAATTAGTTGCCGTTTGTAGCGAGCATTGTCTGAGCTGGGAGTTTATCCATAAGGATAGCATCAATTCTTCCAGCCTTCAAATCAGCGAGAACTTGAGCATAAAGCTGATACTGTTTTACTTCTGTATCCGCGCTGATCTTAAC
>JAKSVJ010000225.1 GCA_024408015.1 Clostridia bacterium | reverse complement strand
CAATGCAGTTCCAACAGTTGAAAACAAGACTGGCGAAACATTAAAAGCAAAAGATGGTTATGTCGATGCTGAAGGCAAAGGCGTATCTTCTAAAGATTGCGTTATCGCTGGCTATATCACAGAAATCACAAGTGCTACTTACGGCAATGGTTGGATGTACACAACTGATGATGTTAAAGTTCAACTCTATGGTTTATATGACCTTAACGGCAGCGTTAACGGCTTCAGATATGACAAGATGACAACAAAACCAGGCGTTGGTGACTATGTCATTATTAAGGGCGAAATGGTCAACTACAATGGTCCAGAAATCAAGAACGCTGCAATTCTCCAAATTAATGATACAAAGTGTGTCGCTACTCCAGCTACAGCTCTTGCTTTACCAGAAACATTCTCTATTGATTGTGGAAGCAAAATCGATCTTAATAAATCATTAATCAGAACTCCTGCTGATGGTGTTGCAACTATCACATGGGAATCAGGAAATACAGCTGTTGCTACAGTTTCTAATAAAGGTGAGGTTACAGGTGTTACTGCAGGTACTGCTGTAATCACTGGCTCTGCTGAAGGAATTGGAAATTTCACAACTACAGTCACTGTTAAAGAAGATTTGTCAAAGAGTGTTGCTAAATTTGAGAAAGCAAATACTGGTTCTTTAGATAAAACAACTGGTGGTACTATCTCAGGTACTAACGGTGTTACATGGACATTCTCAGGCTTACCATCAACAGCAAACGGCGAAACAGTTTATAAAAATGATACTGACTTCGCTATGGGTTCTGGTTCAAAACCAGTTAACGGTGCTGTTACTTTCACTGCTACAGTAACTCAAAAAGTAAAAGAAGTAATCGTTAATGCTAAGTTCGCTAGTGGTGGCGATGCAAAAGTTTCAGTTAAATTAGGCGACGCTGTTGTCTTAGCAGAAACTACAATGAGTACTTCATATGCAGATTACAAAGGAACAGTTGCTACTCCAGCTGCTGGCACTATTGTTGTCACAATGAGCAATACAGTTAAGCAAATGTCAATTACAAGCATTACTGTTGTATTTGATATCGCTGAATAATTAAGTTTTAAAAAAACAGATTATTTATCAGGGAGGGCAGACTCGATTTGCCCTCCCTATATCTTTTTTCAAAGAGAACAAATCAAACGTTCTTTTTAAAAAGAGATATAGGATTAAATTATGAAAAACAAAAAACTTTTAGTATCTTTATCTATATTATTTGGACTTACAGCCTGCAATGGGTTAAATTTTGGTAATACTCAAAATACTCCAAATAAGGGTGGGGAAATTAAAGAACATGAACATACATATTCTTCTGAATGGTCGTTTGACGATAACAATCACTGGCATGATGCTACATGTGAACATACAGAAAGAAAAAGTGGACTCCTTTTACATAACTTTACAGACTGGGCTACTATTGTAGAGCCAACTATTTATAGTCCTGGAACAAAGTCTAAAAAATGTATGACATGTGGATTTTCGATTTCTGAAACAATTCCTCAAAAATCTTTAAATGGATTAACTATTGATAAGCCTTTCTCTCTCGATGAAGCAATTGAAGAAATGGCAGACTATAGTCGTAATGAAGTTTCTAAAGAAATGTATTATGTAACTGGTAAGGTCGGTTCTTTCACTCACGATGAAACTAGAGATGTTTACACAATATATTTTGAAGGCCATGAATTTGAAAGTACTGATCCTTTCCAAATATACTTAGGAGCTATTGATTTAACTTATGTTCCCGATTCATTTTTTCCTTCTGATTTAGATGGTGCAACAATTACTGTCTATGGATATTTAGAAAAGTATTACAACATTAACTATCAAAAAATAGTTTATGAAGTTGCGTCTTTAAACGCTAATTATTCACCTACTGGTTATCAAGTATTCCCAAAGATTGTCTTTGTTAGCACAGTAGATGAAGCTCCACATGCTCATACATTTGATACAAAATGGACATATGATAATTCATATCATTGGCATGAAACTAATTGTGGCCACTCAGGCATTGTTTTTAATAAAGAATCTCATACTTTTGGTTCGTGGGTATTTGATATAGAAGCAACTGAAACAACTCAAGGATTAAAGCATAGGGAATGTTTAACTTGTGGATACAAAGAGGAATCAATTATCGCTCCTATTACAAAGGGAGATGGAACATTCACTCTCTATACATTCAATGATTTCCATGGTGCTGTTAATGAATATTCAAGTTCAGGACACGTAGGTCTTGCTAAGTTTGGCACTTTCTTAAAACAAGCTAGTGATAACGAAAATGTACTTATAGTTGATAGTGGAGATACATTCCAAGGAAGTATCGAATCTAACTACAATAATGGCGCTTTAATTACAGACGTATTTAACTATGCTCATGTCGATGTACATACATTAGGTAATCATGACTTTGACTGGGGAGAAGATAAAATTGAAAGT
>JAKSVJ010000224.1 GCA_024408015.1 Clostridia bacterium | reverse complement strand
CTTGGCGCACTTGCTTCCCCAGTTAAACTCTTCCCACAAAAGCTAAAGAATGTTCACGTTACAAGCAAAGATGCTGTAATGCAAGACGAAGAGATCCTTGAAAAAGTAAAAGAGTACATGGAAGAAATTGGCGACAATGGTAGAGTCCTTTTAAGACGTAGCGGCACAGAACCAGTTGTTCGTATTATGGCTGAATGTGAAACAGAGGGAATCTGTGAGTCATTTATTCAAAAAATATACCAAGACATCAAAAAGAGAGGATATATTTGTGAATAATCTAATTAAGAAAGTTGAAATCATTGATCTTTATGATGTTGACGTTGAATATTTAAAAGATTTGTTTTGCGACAGGACATATCCATGGGAAGTATTACCAAATATTGGTTCATATATTTCAAAATTAATTGAAACTGGAATTCCTGGCTTTACAAAACTCAGTGAAAATGTTCTTGTTGGTGAAAATGTAAAGATTGCAAGCACTGTTACAATTGAAGGTAAGTGTATAATCGGACCAAATACTGAAATTAGACCAGGTGCATATATTCGTGGTAATGTAATCACTGGACCTGATTGCGTAATTGGCAATTCTTCAGAACTTAAAAATGCAGTTCTTTTAAGACATGTTCAAGTTCCTCACTACAACTATGTGGGAGATTCCATTTTGGGAAACAACTCACATATGGGTGCAGGTTCGATATGTTCAAATCTTAGATCAGATGGCAAAAATGTCATAATACATGGGGATAAAGAATACGAAACAGGCCTTAGAAAAATTGGAGCATTTATTGCTGATAAGGGCGATGTTGGCTGTGGCTGTGTTCTAAACCCAGGAACAATTATTGGCAAAAGTACAACAATATACCCATTAACATCAGTTCGTGGTGTTATGCCAGAAGGTGCAATTGTTAAATCAATGGATAATATAGTTTTAAGAAAGTAGGATAAAGACATGTGTGGAATAGTTGGATTTGTTGGTAAAAAACAAGCAGCCCCTGTCCTTCTTGAAGGACTTTCAAAACTCGAATATCGTGGATATGACTCAGCCGGTATTGCTGTAAGAGATGACAGCGGTAAAGTTAAAGTTGTAAAAGCTAAAGGTAGACTAAAAAAACTTGCAGAAAAAATAGATGATGGCAAAGCATTAAAAGGAACAATTGGTATTGGACATACACGTTGGGCTACACATGGCGAACCATCAGAAAATAACGCACATCCTCATATATCTGATGATGGATGTGTTACTGGTGTTCATAATGGTATTATCGAAAATTATCTTGAATTAAAAGACAAGCTCACACGTCATGGGTATACATTCTATAGCCAGACAGATACAGAAATTGCTGTTAAACTTGTAGACTATTATTACAAGAAATACAACAATGGCCCTATTGATGCTATTGCTAAAACAATGGTTCGTATGAGAGGTTCATACGCTCTTGCCATTATGTTTAATGATTATCCTGATCAAGTTTGGGTTGCAAGAAAAGATAGCCCAAGCTCTGTTGGTCTATCAGATGAAAAAATAAAAGAAATAACAGGTATTACAGTTGTTGCATGTGGTTCAGCATGGCACGTTGGTATGGCTCTTCAATATGTAATGGAAGACATTGCAAGAATACCAGTTAGAGTTGAATATGCATCAGAATTTAGATATAGAAAACCAATACTTAATAAGAATGAACTTGTTATCGTTATTTCTCAATCTGGTGAAACAGCAGACAGCTTAGCTGCATTAAGAGAAGCAAAAGAAAATGGCATAACAACACTTGGTATTGTTAACGTTGTTGGTTCAAGTATTGCTAGAGAAGCAGACAATGTATTCTATACACTTGCAGGTCCCGAAATAGCCGTTGCTACAACAAAAGCTTACTCAACACAGCTTATGGCTGGATATTGTCTTGCTGTTCAATTTGGTAAAGTTCGTGGCATTATTGGTGATGAAAAATATATGGGATATATTTCAGAACTTGAAACTATCCCAACAAAGATTGCTTCAATTTTGGACAATAAAGAAAGACTTCAATGGTTTGCGTCAAAGTTTGCAAATGCACACGATGTATTCTTTATTGGACGTGGACTTGATTATGCAATTGCTCTTGAGGGTAGCCTTAAGATGAAAGAAATATCATATATCCACTCAGAAGCATATGCTGCTGGCGAACTAAAGCATGGTACAATTAGCCTTATTGAAAAAGGAACACTTGTAATTGGCCTTTTGACACAACCATCACTTTATGAAAAAACTTTAGCTAACATGGTTGAATGTAAAGCAAGAGGTGCATATCTTATGGGACTTACATCAAATGGAAACTACAGTATCGAAGATACAGTAGAATTTGCTGATTATGTACCAAAAGTAGATGAGCACTTCATTGGTTCACTTGAAGTCATTCCACTACAGCTTATTGGATATTATATAAGTTGTAGTAGAGGACTTGACGTTGAT
>JAKSVJ010000223.1 GCA_024408015.1 Clostridia bacterium | reverse complement strand
GGGGCGGCGAGCGAAGGCGGTGCTTTAGGTTGAACAGGGTCATTTGCTCCAAGTATTGATATTGATTTTAACTTCCACAATCCTATTACTAATGTAAGAACATTTGGAAGTAATCCAGAAATGGTATATAAATGTGCTTCCGCATATTTAAGAGGCGCAAAAGAAAACAACGTAGCCGTTACAATTAAGCACTTCCCTGGCGATGGTGTTGATGAAAGAGACCAACATATAGTTACTTCAATCAACTCTCTTACAGTTGATAAATGGATGGAAACATACGGCATGGTATATAAAAAGCTCATCGATGAAGGTGCTCAAACATAAAGGGTGGGTCAAATAGCTCTTCCTGAATGGGTTAAGAAAGTTAATCCTAATGCAAGCAAAAAAGATATTGTAGCTCCTGCAAGTTTATCTAAAGAGATAGTAACAGATCTTTTAAGAAAAGAACTCGGCTTTAATGGTCTTGTTTCAACTGATAGCTCAACAATGATAGGCTATATGGTTGGTATGCCTAGAGCACTGGGAATACCAACTTCAATTGAGAGTGGAGTTGATATGATTTTGTTCACCAAGAGCCCTGATGAAGACCTTCGTTTCTTAATTGATGGTGTTAAAAATGGCATATGTTCATTAGAAAGAATCAATGATGCTGTCACAAGAGTACTTGCTACAAAAGCATCCCTTGGACTTATTGAAAAACAAAAAGCAGGAACACTAATACCAGGAAATGAAAGACTTGCTGAAGTTGGAAGTGAACAACATAGAATCTGGGCAAATGAAGTTGCTGATAAAGCGATTACATTGGTAAAAGATGATCAAAACTTATTGCCTATTTCCCCTAAGAAATACAAGAGAGTTTATCTAAATGTCATTCAAAAAGAATTAACTCCTAACACTCGTATTGAAAATATGTGGAAGGAAAAATTTGAAAAAGAAGGCTTTGAAGTTACTGTTCGTAACAGAAGTGTTTCCATAAGCCCGTTTGACTTAGGTAACCCTAACATCTCAAAAGAAAAAGCTGATTTGATTGCTGAGTTATATCACTCCATTGAGGACACTAAAAAGCAATACGACTTGTATGTATACATCGTTAATATGCAAAATGCGTCAAACAACACAACTCTTAGATTAAACTGGAGTGTTATGTTTGGACTTGGTGATGATGCTCCTTGGTTTGCAAAAGAAGTGCCAACTATGATGATTAGTTTAGCGTGCCCATATCACCTATTCGATGCTTCTATGATTGACACATATATCAATGCATATTCAGCTAGCCAACCAATTTCAGACGCTGTTATGGATAAAATTGTGGGCAGAAGTGAGTTTAAAGGGATTTCCCCTATCGACCCATTCTGTGGAAACGAATACTTAAAATAGCACAAATAAAAGGAAGGCCAAATAACCTTCCTTTTGTTAGCAATATACGAAAAAATCAGGACTACAACATGAGTAAGTACACACCACTTTGGAAATGGATTAAAGAAAACAAAAATGATGATTTCCAACTATCATTTAGCGAAATTTTCAACATATTAAAGTTTAAAATCGATCACTCTTTTTTGAACGCAAAAAAGGAATTAATTGATTACGGTTTTAAGGTTACAAAAATTTCAATGAAAGAAGAATGTGTTTACTTTGAAAAAACAACAAGGTAGCTATCATGAAGCAAGCAAACAAGAAAAAGGTTTTGGTTTACATACACGGAAAGGGTGGTAATTCACAAGAATGTGAACACTATGCTACACTCTTCCCTGACCATGATGTTTTGGGTGTTGACTACAAAAGCGAAATGCCTTGGGATGTTACCAAGGAACTTAATGCATTCTTTCAAAACTTGCAAAAACAGTATGATTCGATTTCCATCATTGCAAATAGCATCGGAGCTTATTTTGCCATGATTAGTTTAGATGCAATTGCCATTGAAAATGCATTCTTTATTTCGCCAATCGTGAACATGGAAAAGTTGATTTACGATATGATGACTTGGGCAAACACGAATGAAAAAGAATTGCAAGCTAAAAATACTATTGATACTTCATTTGGTGAAACACTTTCGTACGACTACCTAACTTGGGTAAGAGAGCATCCAATTACTTGGAACAAAAAAACGAAGATTTTGCATGGCAGCAAGGATCATTTGCAATCCATTGACAATATCAAAGAGTTTTCCAAATCACACAACTGCGAGTTAAAAGTTATTGATGGCGCCGAGCACTGGTTTCACACTGCTGAGCAAATGAAAATGCTCGACGATTGGATTGTTTCTTGACTAGTTGTTGTAATGTTTTTTTACTTAATCAAATATTACAGGCAGACTTCGGTCTGTCTTTTTGCTTTTGTGGAGGTTGTTGTAATAAAAAAAGAACAACATAAAGCAATTCAAACATCGACTTTCGAAAGATTTTCGTAAATTCTTAAAGTAAGTTCCACTGTTGGAACAAGTGGAAATTAGAATGAT
>JAKSVJ010000222.1 GCA_024408015.1 Clostridia bacterium | reverse complement strand
CTGCCATTGAGCCACACCAGCATCGTTCCCTCAAGGAACGGTGTTATTATATCAAATAACTATATATTTGTCAAGCACTTTTTTTAGCATTTTGAATATTTTTTTATTGAATTTTTGCAAGCATTTTTCAACACTAATTCATGCTATTTTTTGACGTATACAGTAACATCATTTTGGAGTTTTCCAAAAGCTATAAAGTCATATTTTTCTGTATAAGTTGCGTCAATAAAGTATTCATGTTTAGAACCATTATCTTCCAATCCTAAATAAACGCCATTCGGTGCATCAAAAGAATAATCTCTTCCATTAATATTCAAGGTAACGGAGACGTTCATCTCTTTTGGCAAATTGTCAAAGTAATTGAGTTTGTTTGTGAAATATTCAAATTCTCTTGTAGCAACTTCAACTACTTCCCCACTATTTTGTTCTATTGAATATTTCACAGATATTACTCTTAATTGCGCATCTAGTGTATACTCTGATAGAATCGTGTCATCAGGTTTTAATTCAACCATAAGAATATCAGACGCCATTTGAGGAGTTACAGTTGAATAATAAACAACTGTAGTTGTCCCATCGTCATTATTCTTTGCCGTTCTTTGATATCTTTGACCCAAATCTAGTGGAAACATGGCATTAAGATATTTCAAAACTGATAGCTGATATGTAAGGGAAAAATCTGATGTTAAAATAAAGCACAAATCCTCATTTGATTCACTATATACATTTCCCTCATATAAATAGTGTTTTACTTCACCAAGTGATTCATATATGTTATACGAAGAAGTCGTGCTTGACCTTTCGTAATAATAGAACATTTGATAATTTGAAGTGTTATTAAATACTATTTTTTCAGAATATGCAACTACATCACCTTTAAGCAAACTATCAACCTTATTAGCATTTTCAATTTTAAAAAGTGGTACTGAAGCACCATTAGCGCATGAAACCAAGGCTATCATTAAAATTGAAATCACCATTAATAATGACAATACTTTCTTCATAAAACCTCTATTAGTTGACCACTCATCACAAAGTGACGAGTGGTCATATTTTTTATACTTTTTCTACGCCAAGAGTTACATCTTCGCCATTAAGATTCCATGACTTTGATGTTGCACATGTTGAGCCATATACAATATCTACGCCAAGTACATCGGATGTGATACTTGATGCATTTTTCTTAATGATTTCTGCAATCTTATCGTTTCCATCAACATAAATCTTGATGTTATCCATAACTTCAAAGCCACTGTCTTTACGCATTGTTTGAATTTTGGAAACAACTTCTCTTACGAATCCTTCTTCGATAAGCTCTGGTGTAAGGTTAGTATCAAGAACTACAGTAACACCATGATCTGACATTGATTCATAACCAGGAAGTTGAGCTGTTTCGATTAGCAAATCATCTTTTGAAAGTTCAGCGACTGTATCTGAAAGTTGAAGTTTAATAACTCCATTATCATTTAATTCTTTCATAGCAGCGTTGCCATCCAAAGAAGCAAGTTTTTCCTTGATTTGGCCAAGATACTTACCATATTTTGGTCCAACAGTTCTAAGTTGTGGCTTAAATGAGTAAGATGAGAATGAACTTACATCATCTGCAAATTCAGCAACCTTAACATTAAGTTCGTCACTGATAATGTCAGTGTAGAAACTATTGAGTTTGTAACTAGCAGCAATCATAAGTTTTGATATTGGTTGACGGTTCTTGATAGCAGCATTGTTTCTACAAGCACGACCGATTGCAACTATATCAAGAACATGTTCCATATCAGCTTCTAAGTCTTTATCAATCCACGCCTCATTAACAGTTGGAAAATCACAAAGATGTACACTAATTGGTGCTGTTTTATCTATTGAGCAAACAAGATTTCTATAAATCTCATCAGCAATAAACGGAGTCATTGGAGCTGTGAGTTTAGCTAATGTAACAAGAGCTGTATACAAAGTCATGTATGCATTAATTTTATCTTGTTCCATTCCAGGAGTCCAGAAACGTTCACGACAACGACGAACATACCAGTTAGACAATTCATCAACAAAGTCATCAAGAACACGTGCTGTTTCAGGAATTCTATAATTTGCTAAATTATCATCAACATCTTTTGTAAGAGTTGCGAGTTTAGAGAGTAACCATTTATCAATTACAGGAAGTTTATCGTATTCAAGTTTATACTTTGTTGCATCAAACTTATCAATATTAGCATACAAGATGAAGAACGCATAAGTGTTCCACATAGTACCCATATATTTTCTCTGACCTTCGATAACAGCATCATCATGGAACTTATTTGGAAGCCATGGGGCACTATTAGAGTAGAAATACCATCTAATAGCATCTGCACCATGTTTTTCAAGTGCATCAAATGGGTCAACAGCATTACCCTTTGATTTTGACATCTTCTGACCATGTTCATCTTGAACGTGACCCAATACAATTACATTCTTGTATGGTG
>JAKSVJ010000221.1 GCA_024408015.1 Clostridia bacterium | reverse complement strand
AAGTTTTATACTCTTCACCACCAACTGTACCTGAACCCACCTGAGAAATAGGGTATGCTCCAACACTTAAATAATATTCGCAGTTTGTAATAGATAAATCACGCGTGTTATTTACCGTTATAAGACACGTTGCAGACTTTCCTCCACAGGTAGCAGTAATCGTTGTCGTTCCAGCAGATTTAGCAGTAACTGTTCCAGTAGAGGAAACGGTTGCAACAGTTGTATTCGAAGAAGACCATGCGATAGTTTTATCTAGTGCATTGCTTGGAGATATATACGCATACAAAGAGTAAGTTGAACCCACAATTAGCGTAACAGAGCTGTCACTCAATGAAATATCCGTCACTGAAACATTTTCATTTTTTATCATAATCAAACACGCAATTGTTTTTTCGCCATTTGTCGCGGTTATCAAAGTATTCCCAAAAGATTTTGCTGTCACCAATCCGTCCGAAGATACTTCAGCAACTGTTGTATTTGAGGATGACCACATTATGCAATTAGTTTTCCAATCATTTTTTAGGGAGCCAATAATTGATAGTAAGTAGTTTTCTCCGATATTTAATTCAATTTGTTCAGTAGCAAAGGATGCATTAGAGAAATCTGTTAATTCTTCCTTAATTAATATAGGATTTCCGTCATTATCTTTTGGTAAATGTTTGTAAAACAAAGAATCACCAAGAGAAGCGATTGCAGCTTCATAAATAGTGCTTTTGGTTCCTCCATAATACTTGCCATTACCATTTGTAACAAGGTGGTGATAGTTTGCATTATAACAATTTGTGCCAGATAAATATCCGCAAATTGCAGACGATGAAGCTTTATAGTTATTATTTATTTGAAACTGCACAGCATTTGTTACGCCAGAAAAGTAACAGTTAGAAAGTTCTTTAAAACCATAATAATTGACTCCGGTAATACCTCCAGCACAGCCCCCGCAAGAAAATCCTTCAGCATAAATATAGCCTATTGCATAGCAATTTGTAATTACTGCTTTATTTGAGTTTTCTGAAGTTGAATTTTGCCCACATATTCCACCGGTATGGCTCGGATAGTTCGAAAATAAAGAGCGCCCAGCCACCGTTCCTTTAAAATAACAATTTTGAATTATGCCATTGTTTTCCCCAACAATCCCACCTGCATAACAATAAAATTCACTTTCATGGGAAATATTTCCTAAGTATGCACAAAATTGTATTGTACCTGCATTAAAATTAGCAAATGAACCAGCATCATGAATTATCGTATTGCTATTGCAGATAATTAAATTTTCAATAATTCCACGATTATTATCAAATAAAGCAAAGGCTGTATTCCTTAGACAATGGTAGTTTCCATCTAAAATTCCATAGAAATCACTAACATGTAATGATGGGAACTCAGAAAAATCTAAGTCACTCATCAATACATAGTTTTCTCTTGTGTCAGACGAAATATTTAAAAAGTCTTGAACGGTGTATATTGGAATATAATTCAATGAGTTTCTTCTGCTAACCGATGAAGAAAAAATCATCTTGCATTTTTTGCATTCTGTATGTTTTCTTTGAACCACTTCCGTTGAATCAGTTATAGTTACTATCTCATGCAAAGAAGGCTCAGTAAAATCGCTTAGAAAATAATCGCCACATAGATCACACGTATGAATGGTGTACCCCTTTTCTGTGCAAGTAGGTTCAATGACTGATATTGAATAAATGTGACCAACAGATTCAATGGAAACATATTTGCGTTGATTACATCTTTTACAAGTAAATGTCTTTTCACCATTGAAAGTGCATGTTGCATTTTTTGTAATTATTCCGTCATCCCAATTATGATCAAGTGGTTTTGTGTAAGAATCGATATAGTTACTATTGCAGAAATAACATTGATACATTGTGTAACCCTGCTTATTGCAAGTGGGCTCAACAACTATTTCACCATAAAAATGACCTTTCGATTCAACAATTTCCTCTCTTTTTATCTCACAATTTTGGCATTCATATAATATTTTACCATCTAATTCACATGAGCACTCTTGAACAACTATTCCTTCATTCCACTTATGGCCAGTAGCTGGTTTATAATTGTCCATAAATGTTTCTCCGCATGTCAAACACGAATGTAAAGTATAACCTTGTTCAGTGCAAGTTGGTTTAGTATATGAAATTGAATAATTGTGGCCAACAAATTCTATGGTTTGTACCATCTGTTGTTTGCAAATAGTACAAGTAATTAATTTTGTTCCAAAGGATACGCATGTGGGTACCATTGTAACAATTCCGTCATCCCAATTGTGACCAGTTGCAGGTTTATAGTTATCAATATATGAATTGTTGCACTTTGAGCAAACATGAAAAGTGTAACCTTGTTCGGTACATGTTGGAACCATTGTTAATATCGTATAATTATGACCAGATGATTCGATAACATCATCTTTTTTTAAACCGCATCTTTCACAAGTGTATGTTTTTAAACCATTAATGACACATGTTGGCTCTTTC
>JAKSVJ010000220.1 GCA_024408015.1 Clostridia bacterium | reverse complement strand
AAATTAGCTAAACAAAAAGCCGATCAGGAGTAAGACAAATTTGCTGAGCGTACCCAGACAACTCTGACCCTTGTCGAAATCCATTTCATTGACGCATTTGAGAAAGAGCAGATGAGGCTGTGGGATGGGAGACGTGGAAAGTGACAATAATTGATAATTCCATTAATAAACCAATATAATTTTCAAACAATGATTTGCAGATATTGTGACAAAAATATACCAGAACAGTCATTGTACTGCCCTTTTTGTGGTGAATACTTAAATACAAAGCCGCTTGAAGGTAAATATTGTGCTTTAAGTGGGAAAAAAATCGAGGATACTTGTTTTCATATTGCATTTAGACATGTAACTACATATTCAAGAACCGTAACCTGGGGGTGGTATAATCAATACTCTCGAACTTACACGAGAGGATATGATGAATACTATTATATTGATGACAATGAGTATGAGAAGTATAAACACACATGGCGATATATTTTACCTCTTGCCTTAACTATTGTTACCGGAGCCACTACATTCTTGGCTTTGTTATACTTATTAGACTTTTCTTTAGTGTGGCGAGCAATAACGGAGCCAGATGTTTCTAAATTGTTTTATTTAGTAATGTTGATGGTTTTGTGGTATTTTATGTCTTGGATTCTTTTCTGGATCTTTCTCATCCCTTTTGAGCCAAAACTTAAGGAAATTGGAGTAGCTGAATGGGATGATGTTGTAAGGCATGTCCTAAAACAGAATCCTTCAATTAGAAAGAAACATGAAACTTTGCGAAGACATGGTTGTTATGAGGATGCGAACTCGTTAATAAAGAAACACATTGGAACTTTATAGACAACAATATTAAATCATTGCTTTTGTTTTCTACAACTGAGGAAAGAGAGTGCTGATTTGCTTTATTGCCTTCATGTAAAACTGATCAATCTTTGACTCGCTTCTTATTAAAAGAAAACAACCACAAAGATGAGATGTTTAGTGTTGTCTAGGAAATACGTGATTCGAGAGAAGAATACTTTCAATCGTTACAATTGACTTTTACAAGGAATTATGAACATAAAAGGAATACTTTGGAATAACCGTCTTTCTCAAGAAGAGAGAAATCTATTTGAACGTCTTCACGACGAAAGGTCCCATGATGCTAAGACGTTCAATAAACCATCGTACAAAGGCATTTGGTCTGGTATTATAGACAAATACAAAGAAAAAGCGCATTTTGTATATGAATTACTTCAAAATGCGGATGATGCACAAGCGACCCAAGCCACATTCATACTTGAAAAAGAACGACTAATTTTCAGACATAATGGTAAAGTTCAATTCTCGGTTTCTAGTGAAGAAGATACTGAGAATAAAGGTCATATAAATGCTATTACAGGTGTAGGAAATTCGACAAAGAACGATACAACAGGTAATACTATCGGCAAATTTGGTGTCGGATTCAAGGCTGTATTTCAATACACTAATGTACCTCATATATATGATGATAAATTTTGGTTCAAGATTGAGAACTATATTATTCCAACTGCCTTAACTTCAGACTTTGAAGACCGCAAGAAGGGTGAAACAGTCTTTGTATTTCCTTTTTTTGCTCCACAAGATGCATATAAAGAAATCACTGAGAGATTAAAAACACTGGACAACCCAATTCTTTTCCTTCGACACTTGCAGAACGTCCTAATAGATACCCCAGAAAGAAAGGGAATTGAATACTCTAAAAAAATATTAGAGCGTCATCAGCGCAATGCAATCATTCATGAATTGCTTCAAGTCAGCAACTATGGACAGGTTGTCAAGATGCACATGTTCACACAACAAGTGACAATAAACAATGAAGGCAAGAACTATACCCAGTATATTTCAGCTGGTTATTTCTTGGATTCAAAAGGTAATCTGGACGTTTCTCAAAATCGTAAAGTTTTCTGTTTTTTTCCAACAGCTGAATCGTTCAAGCTAAAATGTGTTGTACATGCACCCTTCCTTTTGGTAGACAGTCGCCAGCAATTGAAAAATACAACGATCAACACTCGACTCAAAAAACTATTATCGCAATTAGCAGCCCAAGCAATTGTTCTATTAAGAGATTATGGGCTGGAAAATAAACATTTGCTAATAGATGAGAACATCTTTCGCATTATTCCAGAAAGCCAGCACTATTCATCAGATGACGAATTTAGGGAAGATTACCTTGAGGTTGTAAGAAATAACGCATTACTACTCGACAGAAGTGGGAATTATGTTCAATGCGACCAAGCTATGATATGCCGTCCTATCTCAATGATGAGTATATTAACAGACAAACAACTTAGTAACCTCAAATATGGCAATGATGAAGATAATGAACTTGTCAATTATTCATTTCTAAGAGAAGAGACCCAAAAACTATATAGCCAAAACTACGTTGAAAGCATCCTTGATGACCTTAGTGTTGAGGTCTATAATGGTGAAAGTTTAGCTCGTGACATTACACCGTCATTTATGGTATCAAATGGAATCAAA
>JAKSVJ010000022.1 GCA_024408015.1 Clostridia bacterium | reverse complement strand
TTCGGTTCTATCCAAACAGGTATGTTCATGACAAACACTTCTGGTTTGTACTACAACTTGTATGACCTTGATCTCGACTTCACACTTGATGGTTGGAACATGGACTACATTAACCAAGTTTCATGTAAAGACAACAATGGTGTGTTGAAACTCTATTCATTCGATGCTGACTTTAACCTTGTTGGTTATAGATCAATTTGGACACTTTGTATGAACCTTGATCTTTACAACCAGAACTTCACAGAAAGCATCTTTGACATCGTTGCAAACAAGCAGTGGACTCTCGATAAGATGATCGAACTTTGTAGCGTATTCAAAGATAACACTGGTGACCAAGAAATGAAGGTTGGTGAAGATACATATGGTCTTCTTACAACAACTCACAACGCTTTTGGTATGATTGCTGCTGCAGGTATCAGACTTTCTCAAAACGTTGATGGTGTTATCACAACAAACGTTGATTTGATGAAAGCTAACAATGCTATCGATGCTGTTGATAAGATGATCGAACTCTACCAGCTCGACGGTGTTAAAGCTGATAACGGTTATACATCTAACCAGACAGAACTTGAAAACGGTAGAACACTCTTCATTGGTGAAGTATTTGATATTCTTGAAAGAATGAAAGATTCAGAAGTTAACGCAGTTTGTCTTCCTGAACCTCTCTTCTCATCAGAACAAGATGGTTACTATTCTAACGTTAATACAAAAGACTCTTTGTGGGTAGTTTCTAAGAATGCTTGTAACGGCAACATTGACGCTATCTCAGACTTCCTTAATGTATTCGTTTACCACTCAAATAAGATTGTTCTTCCTGCATTCATCGCTACATACGGTGGTATCTACTGCCAGGATCAGAGAGCTACAGAACTCGTTGAAGCAGTTATGTCACACCGTGTATATGATATGGGTTACCACCCAGGCGGTATCTATGGTCTTATCTCAACAATTGTTACAGAAGGTAATAACAACTATTCAACAGCTGCAACAAAGTGGGCTAATAGAACTCTTGGACCTGTAATTTCAGATTTCGTTACAAAACTTACACAGAACTAATTATTACAGTCTAATAAAAATGACGGCTTCCATGCCGTCATTTTTGTTACCCATATAAATATAGAGGCATCACTGCAAATTTGCTGTGATGCCTTTTGTGTTTAGTTTAACTCAACCTCTCCGCATAAAGCCAAGATTGCTTCTGCGTACATTCTAGCATTGAACTTGAATAAATCTAGTGACATCTTTTCGTCTGCTCCATGCATGTGATTATCATCACCGATAAATTCGCCACCAAAAGCAACGCCACCTTCTGTCTCGTGAACATATGTGCCACCGCCAATAGCTATGCATGAACCTTTTCTTCCAGATACATCTTCATATACGCGAAGAAGTGTTTGAATGAAATCACTGTTTTCGTCAACATAATGTGGTTCTACACCAGTAAATTCTGAAATTTCAATTTCAACCGGTTTAAACGCTGTTTCCAATTTTTCACGAACTTCTTTTGTGTTTGAACAAATTGGGAATCTAATGTCTATTCTTCCTGTATACTTTTCTCCATCATATTTATTAATACTATGAACAAAAGTTAGGGCTCCTGATTTATCGTCAGACATCTTAACACCAAGTGATGTACCATCTGTTTCACCATATACAAATACTTCAGACATGTCTTTAAATGATTTTCCTGTTGCATCATCAGTGTCAAGTGAACCAAGAAGCTTTAACATGGATGTGACTGCGTTTTTTCCTGTCTCTGGTTGTGATGCGTGAGCGCTCTTTCCAGTACAAACAATTCTAACATCATCACCATTTGCTGTGAATTCAAATGTTGTTTCTGTGTCAACTTTAGAAGAAACAGCTTTGAGCTCTGGAATAGAGAATCCACTTACAGTAGCTTCACACATTTCCGGAACAGCGTTTGTAACAGTTCCGCCAACCACATTTTTGATTGTTTTAGTGCCAGTTGATGTAAACTTCTTTTCAAAAGTAATTCTTACCTGACCTTTTTCAAGGTTTATTATTGGGTATGAACCATCTGGCGTAAACAATCTTGTTGGTAATTTCTCTTTTTTCATGTAATATGCTAGATCAGAAGATCCACATTCTTCATCTGTTCCAACAATAAATCTTACATTTTCTTTTAGATTTACACCAAGCTTTTTGAGTGCAAACATGGCATATAAAACAGATATAGCTGGTCCTTTATCATCAATAACACCTCTACCATAAAGATTACCGTCTTTCAAAGTCATCTCATATGGTGGTGTGTGCCAACCATTACCTTCAGGAACTACATCTAAGTGACAAAGAATTCCAAGAGTTGGTTCACGTTTTGGATAGAAATCAATGATACCAACATAATTATCAACATTTCTAACAGAAAATCCTAGACGTTTAGCTAATTCTAGCATTTTTTCAAGAGCTCTTGCAGGCTCTTTTCCAAAAGGGTATCCTTCTTCTGCTTCGCCTCTGACACTTGGTATTCTAATAAGAGCACTAAGGTCTTCAATCATGTCGCCTGTAAGATCTTCAATGGTTTTAGGAATTTTAAATTTAATATTACTCATACTTATTATTTAATTGGATCGCCTTCAGCATTAAATAATGGAAGTTCAGCAAGATACTTAATGTCTGTTCTACCAATAGCGTCGCCTTCTGCCAAAATTGCCATCTCTGCAACAATTTCACCGCCAACAGTCTTAACGAGTTCTTCAATTGCTTTAAGTGATTCACCTGTGCTAATTACATCATCAACGATAACTACTTTTTTGCCTCTCATTTTTTCAGCATCTTTTCCATCAATATACAATGTTTGCTGAGCTGCTGTTGTTATTGATTTAACTTTAGCACTTACGATATCTTTCATATAAAGCTTAGGCGCTTTTCTAGCTAGTACATATGTGCTTTCTCCTGCCTGTCTTGCCATTTCGCAAACTAGCGGAATTCCTTTACTTTCAGCTGTAATGATAATGTCGTGTTCTGGCATCAATTTTACCAAATCTCTTGCAGCTGCCATTGTCAATTCAACATCACCAAATATTACAAATGCACCAATTTTCAATGTGTCATTGATAGGACACAATGGCAAGTCTCTTTCAAGACCAGCTACTTTAATTCTATAAAATTCTTTCATGTTATAACCTCCAAGAAGATATACTTAATAATAATTTACATACTTATTTTATTATTCTAACGACAATTTGTCAACGGCAATATTACTAATTGTCAAGTAAAAAAGGATTGACATAATTGCTTGTCAATCCTTCTAAATTGTTTTACTTTATGATGTCTTTTATATCTGAATTTTGGAAAGCTTCTTCATATGAAAATAAAATGTTCAACTCATATTTTTTATTAAGTTTATCCAAAACAGCGTTCACTGCTGGGCCTGCACCATCATCCCATGCAGCTTTATAAAGAATTTCTTTGATTTCTTTATATACTTCTTCGTTTTCAAATGGATCTTGGAATATTACATCATTACTTGTAGAAACTTTCTTGATGATTTCATATCCACTGATAAACTCGATTACTGAGTTATGTATCTGGCCATCTTCCAATGTTAGCAATGCATTTTTTACATATGCTTCATTTGTCAACATTATGTACTGGAACCAAATAGAATATTCTTTAGCATCTCCTTTTGGATCTGCATATTTTACGAAATTGATTTTTTCGTCTTTAAGCAATTTTGCTAAATCTTCTTCAATAGATTCAATTACAACATCAACATAGTAGTAACGTTCACAACTAGCCTTGTTGATTTCTGATACTGTTGCGTAGTTTTCTGATGTTAGCTTGTCTTTTGAATTAGCAATAGCGTCTTTCTTGACTGTTTCAAAATCTTCGCCAGCTTGAAGTCTTTGTAAATATGCTTCAGCTTCTGCCTTTGCTGCAGCCCAAGCGTCTGGCTTTGCCAAATCAGCTTCTGCGACAGGAACATAAATCATATCAAGTTTATATGATGGAACAATCATAAATTGATCAACATTTTTATCGTAGTAGTCCTTAATCATCTCATTGGTGATTTCGTAATTACCCATTACGAAACCTTCAAGACTTGCGTGTACGAGCTGTGATAAAGCAAATTGACTTAAGAATGTGTCGTCAAGTCCAAGATCTTTGCTTATACCGTCCCAACCACCTTGCTCCTTGTATGTTTCAGCAAACTGAGCAATGATGATTTTTTCCATGTTACTTATATCATTTTCAGAATAAGTTACGCCCATTAATTCAAATTCTTTTGCTAAGAATTGAATTTGCGCCCAATATCTTGTAGCTTCATCATATACCTTGCTCAACAACTCATACTTTTCAAGTTCAGTTTCGCACGCGCTCAATTGATCTCCGTATAAAGCTGTCATATATGACTGCCACTGTTTTAAATCAGATTCTTTTAATTGACCAAAGCTATATGTAGCAATTACCAAATCTTTTTCTCTTGTTCCACATGAACTAAGTGAAACAATAGATGTGAGAATCATTACCAATGTGATGGAGAGGCATACCAATCTTTTAAATAATTTCATTAGTATATACCTTTCAATCGAAATTAGTCTTCGTCTGGAAGTTTACAAGAAAATTCTTCTTTGCAATTGTCACAAATAATGTGGTCAAGATCGCAATCTTCATCAAGATATACAACTTCTCCACAATTTGGACATTCTACGCAAATTGTTTCTTCCTCATCGTCGTCAACGTCGCCATCGCAACCAGGACAACCATAACATTCATCGTCTTCGTCGTCAACGTCGTCATAAACTACGTCTTCAAGTTCAGCGAGATCATCGTCGAGTTCATCACAATAACCTTCGAGATATTCTACTCTTTCGTCATTGTCACTAACTGTTACTGCAATATCTTCAAGAACGTCAGCAATAGCTAGAATTACCTGGTTCTGTGGATCTTTTTCATCAAGAGCTAAACCCTTAATAAGACCTTTAATATATGCAACTTTTTCTGTAATTGTCATTATATAATTCCTCTTTCAAAATTAAGCTTTTCCGAGGTATTCACCTGTTCTTGTATCGATCTTAATGATCATACCATTGTCGATGAATAGTGGAACCTTAACTTCAGCGCCTGTTTCAACTGTAGCTGGTTTTGTTGTGCCCTGAGCTGTGTTACCTCTTACACCTGGTTCTGTGTGTGTAACTTCAAGTTCAACAAATGTAGGTGGTTCTACTGAGAATACACTACCTTTGTATGAAACAAGACGACATGTCATTTCTTCCTTAACAAACTTGAAATTGTCTGGAAGTGTGTCTTTACCAACTGGTGTCATTTCGAATGTTTCCATATCCATGAAGTAGTATAGATCTCCATCATTGTAGCTATACTGCATGTCATGACGTTCGATGATAGCATCCTGGAATTTATCAGTTGGGTTAAATGTTGTTTCTGTAACAGCACCTGTGATTACGTTACGAATTTTTGTTCTAACGAAAGCTGCACCTTTACCTGGTTTTACATGCTGGAATTCAATTACCTGCATTACGTTTCCGTCCATTTCAAAGGTGATACCGTTTTTAAAATCGCCTGCGATTACCATATAATTAATCCTCCATGGTTAATTGTTATTATAAATTCAAGTTATTTTACTATATTTTGTGGAAAATTTCAAGATATTTTTGTTTCATGTTTGTTACAAAAATGGGTTTTTACTAATAAATCTCAATTAAATCCATTTTAGGACTCTTAGAAATATCAATTACGCCATTTTCTGTAGCAATTATCATATCTTCAATTCTACAGCCATATTTTTCCTTGATATATATACCCGGTTCTACAGTAACTACATGCCCAACACTGAGTATCATGTTTCCGGCTCCAGGAGAAAATCTTGGTTCTTCATGTATATACAGACCTACACCGTGACCAAGGCTATGACCAAAGCATCCTTTATATCCAGCGTCATCTATAATGTCTCTTGCAACTTTATCAACACTTGCGCACTTTACACCAATTTTTGCAAAATCAATGGCCGCCATTTGAGCTTTTAAAACTGTGTTGTAAAGTTTCTTAATTTCGTCATCTGCTTTTCCAATACAAACAGTTCTTGTCATATCAGAACAATAACCCTCGTAATATGCACCGAAGTCCATTGTTAAAAAGCCTTTTTGTAATTTTTCATTACAAGGAACACCATGTGGCTTGCTTGAATTTGTTCCAGAAACAGCTATGGTTTCAAAACTAGGTCCTATCGCACCATTCTTTTTCATTCTATATTCAATCTCTGCTGCAACTTCAAGTTCTGTCATGTTTGGATTCAATACAGTTAATAGTTCTGAAAATGCTTTGTCAGCAATTTCTTGGGCCTTAATGATTAAATCCATTTCGTGTTTGTCTTTAATTGTACATAAATCAACAATTAGGTTTCCAACAGGAACAAACTCAACATTGTCGTATGTTTTTCTCAAAGCATTTAATTCAGCAACGGTAACTTTCTTTTCTTCAAAACCAATAGTCTTTATGTTTTCTTCAACAATGATTTTGTTAATATACTCAGAAACTCTACCCTGTGGCATTGTTACTATTACGCCCTCAGCCTCTTTTTCAGCCGCCTCTATGTATCTAAAGTCTGTATACAAATAGCCATTTTTCTTGGTTACAAATACAGTACCATCAGATGAACGAAACTTTGATAAATATAGTCTTGTTTGTTCATTTGTTGAGATAAAAGCATCCAAATTTTCTGGCATTGCTAATTGTAATTTTTCAACTCTTGTCATTATATTTTCCCCTAGAAATCAACAATATCATTTCCTTCGAGAGCGGATAGGCCATATCTTAATGCTTCCGCAGCTATTCTTCTCTCGTCTTCATTATCACTCTTTAATTTTGGCAATAACTCTCTAAAGAAAGTGCCTCTTATGCTAATATCATTCATTAACTCTTCGTAATCAAGAAGTGGTGATGTTGCATCTATTATTTCAAAGTAGAATACACCAAGATTCTGACTATTAATTTGTGATGTATCTATCTTAAATCTTGGAGAAACTACACCAACCAATTTAATTCTTAGTAGTGTATCTTCTCCGCATTTATTAGAAATAACAACATCTCTAACCCTTGCATATACATCTTCAATTCTTTCGAGACCAGATACATCAACATCATATTTTTCGTATCTGCGTTTGGAAAATTTCTTTTGACCAAATCTTACTTCGTTTTTATTTTTGATATCTTCAAATTTTAAAACTATAGCACCTTTTGGACCACATTCATCAAAAGATCTGCCTTCAAGACAACCGCTATATGCATAGAAAGTATTGCCGATTTTCTTGATTTCTCCGCCTTGATGTATATGTCCTAGGGCTACATAATCAAAGCCTGACATTCCAAGTTCGTTTTCTGTAACAGGACAATAATCGCTTTCTCCATATGTAATTTCAGCATGAGCTGCTAAAATATTATATTTGTTTGGATCAAGTTTAATTTTTCCTTTTCTTAACGGATTGGTTGTTTTAACTGAATCTGTAAAAGCCCATCCATAAACGTCTATTCCAAGGTCATCAAAACTAAATTTTGTAATATCTTCAGAAGAAAAAATGTATACATTATCTGGAAATTGAACCTTTTTATATGGGCTTTTGTCAGTTAGTGGATCATGATTTCCTGGTGCAATTACAAATTTACAATTAGGCCATTTTAAAAACTCATCAACCACTAAATTTAAAGTATCGGTTGTTGCATATCCTGTATCAAAAAGGTCACCAGAAATAATAACTAGGTTATATCCTTCAGTTCTAACATACATCATCATTGATGTGAAGGTTCCACGAAGCTCTGTCTTTCTTGCTGCTGCCTTTCTAACATCACAAAGAGAAAAAGGTGAATCCAAATGAATATCCGCTGTATGTAAAATTTTTATCATAAATCCCCCTTAAAATACTAAACGATCTGCTCTTGTTGGCTTATTGTTTGCATCAAGCCAAACGATTAATCCTCTTGCTTCTATAGGATTATTTGAAATATCAAATCTAACTGGCATATTTGTCTTTAATTTTTCAATTATACATTCTGGCTTTACTCCCAAAACGGAATTAATTGGTCCACACATACCAAGATCTGTTATATATGCAGTTCCATTTGGAAGTATTCTTTCGTCAGCCGTTTGAATGTGTGTATGAGTTCCAACGATTATATCAATTTTGCCATCAAAATATAGTCCCATGGCATTTTTCTCTGAAGTAGCTTCAGCATGAATATCAAGTATTGAAACATCATATTTTCCACTTGTTTCCTTTAAGATGTTTTCTATTGTTCTTATAGGATTATCAAGTGGATCCATCATAACAGTACCTAAAACATTTATAACTAAATACGTTAATTTTCCTGTGCTTTTTATAGCATATCCAAAACCAGGAGCACTTGATGGATAGTTTGCAGGACGTAAAATATCTTTTGAATCTTCAAGTAAATTCTTTGCTTCTATCTTTTTAAATACGTGATTTCCTGTTGTTAATATATCACAACCGCCACTTAATAAAAGATCTGCATTTTCTGCATCAATTCCATTTCCTTTAGCGCAATTTTCGCCATTTGCAACCACAAAATCTATACCAATATTTTTTCTTAGGTTCCAAAGTTTCTTGTTTAAGTATTTTGCCGCTTCTGGTCCGACTACATCACCTAGTAGTAATATTTTTGTTTCGCTCATATATAAATACCAATCTTTCTATTCGTCAAAATTATAACACATTAACTTAATCATAACAATATATTAATGTCACTAATGTTGATTTTATCATGATTTAATGATATAGTATAACTAGCAAAATTTTTGGAGTGTTCTATGAAACTATTCGATTTAACTGTAAACTATTTATCAAAACCTCTAACAATTGATTCTCTTCCAAGATTTTCTTATAAAGTTGAATCTGATATTAATGGAGATAAACAAAAGAATTATCGTATTGTTGTTGCTGATAATGCTGATATGACAAATCCTGTTTGGGATACTGGTGTTATTGAATGTGAACAACAGTTATTTATACATTACGAAGGTGCTCAACTAAGTCCTGTCACTAAGTATTATTGGACAGTTGAAGTTACTTCTGAAAATGGCGAAGTTGCGACTGAATCTAGTTATTTTGTAACAGGTAAACTTAATCAGCGTTGGTCTGGTAAATGGATAACATCACATTACGTTCGTCGTGAAGGTGATGCGTTTGGCGGCGTTTATTTGCGTAAGTCATTTGATTTATCAAAAACAGTTTCAGAAGCATATCTTACAATTTGTGGTCTAGGTTATTTTAATAGTTACGTCAATGGTAAAAAAACTGGTGATGATGAATTATCTCCAGCATTTACAGACTTTTCAAAAAATGTAATGTATCTTACTTATGATGTTACTGATTCTTTGAATATTGGTTCAAATGCTTTATCTGTTGTTCTTGGTAATGGTTGGTATAACTGTTTTGCTGAAGACCCATGGAATACAAGAGCTGCTACATGGCGTCACTGGCCAAAACTAATTTGTGAACTTAAAGTTAAATATTCTGATGGTACTATTGAAACAATAAATTCAGATACTACATGGAAAGGTTCAAAAGGACCTATCATATTTAATGGTATCAGAAATGGCGAGCATTACGATGCAAGACTCGAATTAGGTAATTGGACTGAAGCTGATTATGATGATTCTAATTGGGAATCAACAAAAATAATGAAGAGTCCAGGCGGAACACTTATGGCTATGGAAATGCAGCCAATTAGAGTTGTTCACACGTTTGAACCTACGAAAATATATGCTTGTGAAAATGGTTGGACAGTTGTATTCCCACAGAATATGGCTGGTAGATGTAGATTCAAATTTAGAGGAGAAGCTGGCACTGAAATCACAATGAGATATTGTGATATTGTTAAAGAAAGTGGCGAGCTTGATATGGGAGCTATTGGTGGATTTATTCGTTCTCATGGTTTCCAAACAGATAAGTATATAAAGAAAAGTGATGATGAAGAATGTTGGAATCCAATATTTGTTTATCATGGTTTCCAATATGTTAATATTCAAGGTTTAGGCTATGAACCTCAACTTTCTGACTTTGTAGCTGAAGCTCTTTCTACTGATGTAGGTGATATCGGTTTATTCTCATGTTCTGATGAACTTTTGAATAAGGTTCAACATCTTTGCAGATGGTCAACAATTTCTAACTTACATTCAATTCCTACTGACTGTCCTCATCGTGAGAAGAATGGTTGGACT
>JAKSVJ010000219.1 GCA_024408015.1 Clostridia bacterium | reverse complement strand
ATGTTGCCAGGCTTAATGTCAAGATGGAGTCTGTTCAAGGAATGAACATACTTCAACGCATCTGCCACTTGTCGGATATAGTTCACAGCTTCAGCTTCTGGTAGAGCTCCACGTTGCTTTACTAGATAACCTAACGATTCTCCTTCAATAAAATCCATTACATAGTAAGCTGTGCCATTTTCTTCAAAAATATCATGTACTTTTACTATGTTCGGGTGATTCATTTTGAAGATAGCTTTTGCTTCCTCCACGAACTTCTTGCGGAGTTTATCCACAAGTTCACGATTACTCTGTGTAGCCACCATGACATGCGATGTGTTCTCATCACGATTGCAGAGCATCTTTGGAAAAAACTCCTTGATGGCAACACGGGTGTCCATCATAGTGTGAACGCCTTCGTAGGTGTTGCCAAAGCCGCCACTACTGATGTGATTAATTATCTTGTATTTGCCTCCTTGAAGGAGAGTGTTATTTTGAAGGTACATATGAGTTTCTTGATGTTTTTTAGTCGTCAACACGAGAAAATGTTGATGGATAATTCTTGATATTTTCAATAGAATTAAACCTGGTAATAAAAGTGCAGTCTCGTCTATACTAATGATTTCGTTCTATGTCTGGCAAATTGATTGTTTTGTCATCAGATTCAAGACTACAACATCTTCTTTCTATTACGGTAATGCTATCTGACGTGAATCCCACTATTGTTTTTTCGTCAAATCTATTGGTCAAAGTATTCCAAAACTCAATAGCGAAATCTTTGATTTTATCAGTATCTTTATTAGACAATTCGTTTATACAATCAAGAATCTCTTTTGAACGTAGTTCTAACCACCAATTAGAATCACAAGATACTTCATAAATATAGAAAATCTTTCTTTTGTTGAAATTCACCCCAATTTCTTTCTTATATATTTTTCTTGCATATTCTTCTGCAGCTTCCTCGGTACAAAAAAGTAAAGTACAAAATGAAAGCTTGGGCATATTGGGAAAGAAATTAGCCCTAACTTGTTCAAGAATATCGTCTTTATCTGTATATCTTTGGAATGTAGGATTGATTTTGTGTCCGACCTCCGTAAATCGATCTGATATTGTAAATATGTATGACATATATGATATTTATTCTTGTTGTATCTTTATATTTTACATTGCTTATTTTTTATTCCAATTTATCACTGTCATAGTATCTTTGAACTGTCCCCACATAACAGGATGTTGTTTGTCGGCCGTAGCAGTTTTAACGCCTTCATGAACAAAATCATAAAGCTCTTTTGCCGTTATTCTTTTGTCACGATTCTTATCTGCACCGCCACCGAGACCTCGCACCAAGAATCTTGTGAATTGTCCATTTGGACCTTCTATCATTTCTTGGGACGTTTCGTTTGTTCGTGAAGATAGGAAGAACATCACATCTACATTTCGTATGGTGTTTGATGTGTCACTTTGTTTTTTCGATTTGCGAAGTCCTCCACTAAAGCATGCGTCAGCAAATACCATTTTGTTGTCAGCTTGACACTCTCTAAAAAGTCTTGCAATTTCAGTGTATTTCAAACCACCTCCTTTCTGTGACATATCATAACAACAAAATCCCCCCGGATAACCATGCCCGCTGAAATAAAGTATAACCGTATCTTTTGGTTTTGCCTTAGCAAATACATTCCTTATTTTCGAATAAACATTTGCATGTGTAGCTTGATTTCCCAACAAGGAATACACCTCATTCGTATGCGATTTGATTACTTTGTTAAAACTCGCCACGTCAGTTTCTGTCCAACGCAAATCATTTATTTGCGGATCCTTATAATCTGCAATACCAATAGAGACCACATATAACTTTTGGGCAGATACTGATGTTGCTGCCAAAATCGTTAAAACTATTGTAAGAAAATATTGTTTCATTATTCTTTGAACTTACAACCACAATATCTGCATTTCTTATCTTGAACAAGCAGTTTGTATTTGCGATTTTCAAGAAAGTGATTACAGTTCGGACACAAATACATGTTCTCAAATTTGTCCTGAGCCTCATTAATGCTTTTCTTATAATCAAAGTTTTTGGCCATATAGAAAGCATATATTGTAAGTCCTAAACCAATGAATGTTAGTATAAAAGCATAAGGAAAAATTACGCCCAAAGCTCCACTACCCATAGTAAATATTGGAGCAGCACTGCGCCAAAGTTGTATATTTTTGTTTTTCTCATCCAATTCTTCTTTTGTTCTTTCAAACTCCTCCCAAATTTTCTTTAGAGGACGGATTGAATATTCTGGCATCGTCTTTGGTGTTGATGTAGCGTTCGGCGTCTGTGGGTGAACTCTATCTACTTTTGGAGTTTCTGGCAACACATCACATACTTTAAAAGAATAATGTGAGCCCAGTTGAATCACAGTATTACGATTTACCACCTTTTTTATAATGCGTACTCCATCAATAAAAGTGCCATTGCTAGAACCAAGATCTTCTACCTGCACATTACCATCAGGCAAGGAAGTTAGTTTCA
>JAKSVJ010000218.1 GCA_024408015.1 Clostridia bacterium | reverse complement strand
ATAACCTTTGGTGTTCTTTTGTAATGAATAATGTTCTTTACGCGAGTCTTTATCTCGATACCACCAAGACTCTTCTTTGCGAAACCAACAGGTATAACCTGATAGTTTTCGGCTTCTGACTTGGAAGCATAATTCACAAGCATAAGACTGTATTCTCGTTTTGCATCTGGTCCCTTTGATCTTAATACTTCTTCGTCACATCGCATTTCAATATCATTACAAAGCATATTAAATGCAATCCATACCAATGGATTAAACCAGTGAACGTAGAGAATAGAAATTGCAAAAAGCTTAGTTATGTGATCAAGCTTATCTAAATGTGTTCTCTCATGTAAATAGAGATAATCCCATTCGTTTTTGGAAAGACCTAATGGCATGTAAATCTTTGGAGAAAAAATGCCTAGTACGAATGGTGAGTTGATCTGATCTGATATATATACATGGCGAGATAATCTTTCTGAATCACGCAATTTGTAAGCTGCATGAATTGTTTTCAACACAGTGTATGTAAACAAAAGAACCATTACTACAAACCAAACAATGGCCATAATTTTGAACATACTAATGCTAGATGTAGCCTGAACAGCATCATTTGTAGATACCATTGTGGAAGCTGTAGTGACATTTTCCAATGCCTGACCTGCCTGAGTTACTTCTGGAACATTATGTGCGTGTGGGTTGGCAGTTGGATGGAACAATTCTGTTGTGTTACTGTATTTTTGCAAAAAATGCAGATTCAATACACTGAGTGGTGAACGAAAACTAAAAGGGCAAATAAGTCGTAAACCAGCAATCACCCATAATATACAAGAAATCTGTTTTGGTAACTTTTTGGTGGCAAGGCGGAATAACATAACAATAAGAATAGCAATGCTTCCGTAAAAACTAAGTTGTAATATTGTTTGAAATAAATATTCCATAAAGACCTCCTGATTTGATTATTCGTTTTCAGTGTTTTCTTCGATCATTTTAATAAGTTCTGCGGCTTCGTTTTTTGAGAGTTTGTGGTTACCAAAAAAAGCGGACATAAAAGAAGGAAGAGATCCGTTAAATGTTTTATTGATCATGTCATTACTTTCTTGTTTTTGAATCTGCTCTCTAGGAACGAGAGAAGAGACAACAGAGTTCTCATTCTGGACAATTCCCTTATTAATTAGTCTTTTTAAGGTAGTGTAAGTAGTTGATTTTTTCCATTGAAAACGTTCATCGCATAACTTTACTAATGCGCCAGATTTCAATGGTTCATTTTCCCATACAAGCTCCATGAAACGATATTCGCTTTTACCAATTGATATATTATTCATTCGATATCCTCCATTGATTTGTAACAAAATATTCCATAAGAGTTTATCTTATGGCCAAAGACTCACACTTCTATAAGTGATGAGTAATGAAGAAACTAGTCTACAAATGTAGAATAATTACAGTTTACATGTGTAGACTTAATTTGTCAATGGTTATTTGGTGATTAAGTGTAATTGTATTCTGACATGTGAATGTATCTAAGTTTCATCAAAGCAAAACAGTTAATAAATGATTAGATTTCTACTTTATAAAAAAAGGCAGGAATTGGTTGGTATTCCTGCCTAATATAGTAAAGTATGAGAATTTGTAAAGTAATTATTTAAGACCTAAGTTTTCGAATGATGTTAAGAGTATAATAGCGTTGTCGTCGCGATAGTATTCAGCGATAGAGTCATATGGATCACTATTAAAATATTCGTAGTAGTGATCATCGCCGAAGTCAAATCCACCTTCTGTATCAAAGAATTCCTTGACTACAAAGTTATCACTTAAATATTTCTGGAACTCTAAAAAAAAAAAAAAATCATCCTTTAAGAATAAAATAACAATATCGCCTACTTCAGGATCTTTGCTATCAGCCAAATAAGCTGCTTTTACAGAATCAGGATTTTTCATATAGCTACTTGCTGGAATATCTGTAATTTCGGCTTTATATTGCTCTATTAATTCAAGGTAACGATCAGAAATTGTTGCATTGTGCAAATAGTCATCAGACGCCTTAGTCTCGCTTGAACCAACTAAAGTGGTTTCAACTGAAGTTGTATCATTTGCAATAGCTGTTTTGTTTTCATCAGTTGATGTTGTGGCTGCCTTAGTTGTTGTAGCAATTGAATCAGAAGTAGCTGTCTCAGTTGTTGTAGCAATTGAGTCAGAAGTAGTTGACTCTGCAGCAGTTGTAGTTGCATCAGAAGTAGTTGCTTCAATTGCTTCGGTAGTGGTATCTGTTGTTGCAATTGCTGTGTCATCAATAGTTGCTTCAACGCTTGCTCGTGCTGTGCTATTATTCTCTGCAAGAGTTGTGTTGGATTTATTATGTGCTGATGCGGATAAAAGTGCTCCGCCTGAACATAATGTTAATGCTAATGCACCTGTAATTGCTAATCTTTTTTTGTTATTAAAAATAGTATTCATAATTTCGTCCTCCTAATGTTCATATAGTTTTAGTTATTCCTTTTTTCTCTTACGTGTTTCTTGTTTTCTTGTTTTCTTGTTTT
>JAKSVJ010000217.1 GCA_024408015.1 Clostridia bacterium | reverse complement strand
GATGCACGACTTGTAGCGATGATTCGTGGTAAAGATAAGCTTAGTCACATAAAAGAATATATAGACGACACTTTCCATAGTTTTGATAAAAATCAACCTTGGGATTTCTATCCGACATGCCAATATGGTATGCACATCGTTCAAAATTCTGGAAGCTACATCATTGATGGCTTAAAAGCAGCTAGTGAATCACTTACTGTCAAAAAATTGCTTGATGCAAACTCATATCGTTCTCAAATGGTATTATCATTACGTCAAACGCTTAGAGAATGCGATGAGGACACAGAAGAGCACGTATTAAGAACGCAAATAATGGGTAGGGAACTTGGAAAGAAACTAGGACTCACTGACCTTGAGCAAGGCTATTTAGCTCTTCTTTGTGTTCTTCATGATGTTGGTAAAGTTGCGATACCTCTTGAAATATTGAATAAACCAGGAAAGCTCACTGAGAGTGAATGGGAGATAATGAAATCCCATGCAAGAAAGGGCTATACAATTGCAAAAAGTTCACCATCACTTGCACCAATTGCAGACTATATCCTAAGCCATCATGAAAGATGGGATGGAAAAGGATATCCTCTTGGAAGTTCTGGTGAAAATGTTCCACTTCTTTCGCGTATCATCTCCATAGTTGACGCTTATGACGCGATGACAAACGATAGAGTATATCGTAAAGCTATGCCAAAGCTCAAAGCGTTAGAGATATTAAAAGAATGTGCTGGTACTCAATTTGACCCGAATATTGTCAAGGTATTTGTTGAAATGAAATGGGATGAAGCTCTTGAGCAAACTCAAGAACTTGATAAGCCTGTAGATGAATACGATGTTTCAAAACGTTCAGGTGAAACTACAAATGAACATGTTATGCCAGTAGTTAACGCAAACTACACTCTTGATGATCAAAACTATATTGTTTCAATAGATGAAACTTTCACATATCTTACTGGATACACAATGGATGATGTAAATGAACTTCATCTTAGACAATTGGATCTTATCCCAGAAGAAGATAGAGATATATATGATAACCAAGTAAAGGAACAACTCAAGAAAGACAACATAGCTATTATTACTCATAGAGTAAAGAAAAAGCATGGTGGTTTTATGATGGTTATATGTAGTGGCCAACTTAGATTTGATCCAGTTACTAAACGCAATAGCTCAATCATCAGAATATCAAGAATAGACGATATTTTACGACAAGTTAACACAAACAACAATTAGGATGGTTTTCCATCCTTTTTGTTTTCTCTTTTCTAGCAAATTATTGAAGATTTCTTTGTTTTGGAGTATAATTGTATTAAATTAAAAACAACATAATGGAGATGAAAAATGTCAAACATACCTAACAATGCCCAGTTCCTTGATGTGTATTTTCCGATAGTCGATGGTGTTGTTCGTACAGTACATAATTACGCAACTTTGATGAATAAAGATTGTTTTTCTTGTGTTATTGTACCTGACATGAAAAGTGACTATGTTGATGACTTCCCATACCGCGTACTAAGAGCTAAAAGTGCAAAGTCACCAATTAGCGAATACACTGTATCATCACCTGGATATCTTTTTAATCACAAAATCTCACATGTACTACAAGAAAATGATGTTAAAATCCTACATATGCATTCGCCTTTCACAATGGGTTTGTATGCATTAAATGTTGGCCATATTTTGCACATGCCAGTAGTAGCAACTTTTCATTCCAAGTACTACGATGATGTTTACCAAGTAACTAAATCAAAACTACTAGCTAAGACAACATCAGAGTACATTGTGGATGTGTATAACAAGTGCGATTCAGTTTGGACTTGTAGTGATGGAACAGCAAACACTTTGAGAAGTTACGGATATAAAGGTGACATATTTGTAATCAACAATGGTACAGATTGCGAATATCCAAGTAATCCTGAAGTTCTAAAGCAAAATGCAATTGAACGATTCAAGATAGATACAACTAAACCAGTCATATTGTTCGTAGGACATCAAATTTGGCAAAAGAACATTAAAGTCAACTTAGATACGGCAAAGATATTGATGGAACGTGGATTTGATTTTCAAATGATCTTTGCTGGAACAGGCTATGCGGAAAAAGAAATAAAGAAGTACGCTGAAGAGATTGGTGTTTTAGATAAGTGCGTGAAATTCGTCGGTATGATAAGCGATAGAGAAGTGCTCAAAGGTCTTGAACTTGCGTCTGACTTAATGTTCTTTGTTTCCGTATACGATAATGCGCCACTTGTTGTAAGGGAAGCAGCATCTCTAAAACTTCCTGCACTTTTGGCAAAGGGTTCAAATGCAGCTGAAGTTGTCACTGATGGAATCAATGGGTTTGCCGAAGAAGTAGATCCCGAAAAGCTTGCTAGTAGGATTGTTAGCATTTTGTCAGACAAAGAGAAGCTTAAATCAATTGGTGAACAATCATCAAACACAATTGGTATACATTGGAACAAGATAGTCCCAATTGTTGGAGAAAAATACAACGAGATAATCGAAAAATACAATTTTAAACACAAAAAAGC
>JAKSVJ010000216.1 GCA_024408015.1 Clostridia bacterium | reverse complement strand
GTAATAAAGGCGAAAAACCATTGTAAGAAATTATCCATAAATGCCTCCTTTATGGACAATAAGTTTTAATTTATTTATTGTCCGAAGATTTGTCTTGAGCTGCTTTTTCGGCTTCTTGTTGTTTCAAGAACTCTTCAATAGCCTTTTGCTTAATAAGCTCTTCATCTGCGGCGGTAATTAGTTTTTTATCTTTGTTTCTTATTTGTTTGATATTTAGAACGAGAACAACAATCTCATATCCTAAGAAACCTGCTAAAGGAATAATGATGAATACAAAGAATCCCCATTGAGGTGGTTGTAAGAAGTGAATAAATCCTCCTAAACCAGGAACTTGTTGTCCTGTCCATACGGCGTAAACCTTATCCGATGAAGTTGTTTCGTTAACACCATCAGGATTGTTATCACCATGAGTAGTGAAATAGTATTTTGTATCACCTTGAGGAGCAATATCAATAATACGGTGATCAACGAAGATTGTGTTACCAGTATCCAAAGTGTGACGGAATGTAATGACATCACCAACTTTAAGTTTGGCTATTTCTTCATCATTGTCTTTAATGACTCTAGAAATAATTAAGTCTCCTGCATTGAATCCATTTGGACCCTTCATTGAATCTGTTTCGACAGTTAATAATGTTTTGTCTCCGATTTGAGGGAAACCATTAACTGCACTAGCTTTTGCTGTAAATGCAAGAACTGTGAATGCTAATGCAAAGACGAAGAAAATCCAGAATGCTACATCAGCAATGATTTTTCCTGTCTTTTTAGCTTTTGGACTCATACTTTTCATATGCGTTCTCCTTCTCTAACCTCTGCTAGATCAAATGTGATCCTAACTAATTACCATAAGCAGATTATGCAACTGGCTGTCTTAATCTGAGGACCCTATAGTTTTGCGTCACGCGCTTTCACGCGGTTTGCCAAAATGCCTAATATAATAATATATTAGCGTTAAAAGTATAACACTATATATGCATATAGTCAAAAAAATTCCTTCTACATTGTTATTTCTAATGTATTAAAAATAACAAAAAGCAAAATAAAAAGCTTAGAGAATTCTCTAAGCTAATTATTTAATTAAAATTTTAGTCTGAAGTTTTAATGTTAAATTTTAAGGTAACGCTATATGTATCACCGTTAACAGCGTTAAGGTTCTTACAATCAGTGTCGCTTCCTTCGAACCAAACATAAACATCGTAACCAACTGGTGTTTCTGTTTTAGCAGCCATTGAAATAGTAGCACTATTTGTTGAATCAGTACCGCAAGCAGTAAATTCCATATCTGTGCCAAGTTCAGTTAATGTACCAACTTCGTACAAAGCAACTCTAGCAGCTAAATACATTTGATCAGCTGGTGATGAGTTTCCAAGAACAGCTTTAACTTCAATGTCTGCAGCATCTTTACCAGCATATTTAAGCCAAACTTGTGATTTGACATAGTCTACTGTTGTGTCAACATAGACTGCTGTACCAACAATTTTGCCATCAGCATCAACTGTTGTTTGTGATGGGTCAATTTTCTTGAAATCGACTGCATCTGTAGAAGGATCGCCTTCAACTTTACCTTTGGTAACTGGGTCCAAAATGTCGCTTGGAGTATTTGATTTTACCATTGTAGCTTTTGGGAAGAAGAATTCACTTTGACTGTTGATTCAACTGAAATTAAGAGTGATGAATCAGCTTGAGCCTTGATTGATAAGCCTTCAGCAGTTGCGCTAGTATTAGCAGAGAACCAAGCATATGTTGAAGTGCCAAGTAATGATGCTCCTAAGAGTGTCATTGTAATTGCAGGAATAATTTTTTTCATTTGTAATTCTCCTTTCATTCCATACATTTTTTATTAAAGTGACAAGTCACTATTAATACGAATTATTCTTGACCGGTAGGAATAACTTCAAAATTCATACCGATTTTGAATGTGCCACCGATAATGGTGTCGAGGCAATCTGGGTCGTTACCTTCAAGCCACAGAACAACTGTGTATTGAATGTATTCTCCAGGTTTGAATCCGTTGACCGAATCCATGCAGATTATTTTCTTTTCATAGAATGGGGTTGTTCCAGGTTCTGGATCTGGTTCCCCGCTTGGTAAGACTCCTCTTGCCTTAGCATAATCTGTGTTTTTAATTTGAGTTTCGTTTCTCCAACTTAAGAGACGAAGCCTGACAGCGGATTCAATATCCATTGTCATTGTAACGATGTTCACCGAATATGTAACATCAATTACTTCCTTACCTGTGTTGAGACAATAGAATGTGTAGCACATGTAATTTTTTCCGTTAGCTTCACCATCAATCGAGCCGAACGGTATGTCTTTTTGAGTATCTCCAGATATATTGGTCTACTCTTTTTGGCACTTGCAATCAAGTCTTGCAGTTGTCTTTCCGTCCTTATGTTCGCTTAGTGCGATACCATAGTTAAGATTTTGAAGTTTGTTAACTTGGATCGTGAAGCTACCGAAGCGCGTATATAATAATGAAACTACATACACGAGCACAGTAAGTAATGCGATACAACCCATAATGATTGGAACAATCTTTT
>JAKSVJ010000215.1 GCA_024408015.1 Clostridia bacterium | reverse complement strand
CCGCAACAGCTGTATCACCAAACATAGTTTCAGGTCTTGTTGTCGCAACTTCAAGTCCACCTGTACCATCTTCTAAAGCGTATACCATATGATAGAAAGCACCCTTATCATCCTGATATAGAACTTCTTCATTAGATAAAGCTGTCTGCTGTGCAGGGTCCCAGTTAATGATTCTTTCGCCTCTGTAAATAAGGCCTTCTTCATATAACTTAACAAATACTGTTCTTACAGCTCTGTTTAAGCCCTCATCAAGAGTAAATCTTTCTCTTGTGTAGTCTAATGAAAGACCCATCTTTGCCCATTGAGAATGAATATTTTCGGCATATTCCTTCTTCCAGCTCCATGCATGTTTTAACCATTCTTCTCTGTCCATAGATCTAGGATTGATACCATTTGAACGAAGTCTAGCATCAACCTTAGCCTGAGTTGCAATACCTGCATGGTCCATGCCTGGAAGCCATAACATATCGTAACCCTGCATTCTCTTGAAACGCGTAATAATATCCTGTAAAGTTGTATCCCATGCATGACCTAAATGTAATTTACCAGTTACATTTGGTGGAGGAATAACGATACAGTAAGGTTTCTTTGTCATATCACCAGCTTCAAAATAGTGATGATCTAACCAGTCCTGATATTTTCCTTCTTCAACCAGTTTTGGTTCGTATTTTTGAGCTAACATAATTTACCTCCTAAAAAATAAAAAGGTGGCACAAAGGTCGCATAATGCGAGGTACCACCTTAACTTATAACGCTTGTTCTTAACGCGAACACACGTACTTTCGTAAACTCCAAGACAACATTTTCATCTTATCCAGTATAACTTTCACCAGCCGTTATATCTCTACGTTTCCAATAAGATTACTTTCTTCTTTTCATCGCCCTTTAATTATATTAAATCAGTTTAATATATTCAAATATTTATAGGATGTTTTCGATATACTCGTGGATCTTTTCGATACCCTTTTTCTTTTCTGCTGAAACATAAAGAACAGGATCAAGATCCTTGAACAGTTTCATCTTTCTGTTCATTAATTCATTGTTGGACAGTTTATCAATCTTGTTGGCAACAATAAGATATCTTAAACCATTACTTTCAACATATTCCTTCATATCAAGATCATCTTCTGTTAAACCGATTCTTGAATCAACTATCATAACTACAAGTTTGATAGTATCCTTTCTTGAGAAGTAATCAGACATCATATGATCGAAATCCAGAGCTTCCTTGTCAGATCTTTTGGCATAACCATAACCTGGTACGTCAACTGCTGTATATTCATCATTGATATTGAAGAAATTAATAAGTCTTGTCTTACCTGGAGTCTTACCAACATAGGCAAGCTTATTCTTATATAAGGCATTGATCAAAGAAGATTTTCCCACGTTTGATCTTCCTACAAAGACTACTTCATTTAAGGAATCAGGGAAATCCTTCTTTGTCTTGGCGCTTTTGATAAATGAAATCACAATAGAGCCTCACCAATTACCTGGTCAACTCTAGTACATGGAATGTACTTGATTTCAGCCTTAACCTGTTCCGGGATATCATCAAGATCCTTGACATTATCCTTAGGGATACAGATTGTTGTAATACCGCTTCTATGAGCTGCAAGAGATTTTTCCTTTAATCCGCCAATAGGAAGCACATTACCACGTAAAGTAACTTCACCAGTCATAGCCAGATCTTTCTTTACTGGTCTATTAGTGATGGCAGATACTAAAGCTGTTGTAATAGTTACACCAGCTGAAGGACCATCTTTTGGCACAGCACCTTCTGGAACATGAATATGAATATCATGTTTTTCAAAGAATTCTGAAGGTATATCAAACTTCTTGGCATTTGATTTGATGTAGTCTAGGGCAATCTTTGTAGATTCAACCATAACCTCACCAAGTTTACCAGTGACAATTAACTGGCCCTTACCTTCAAAGTAATTTACTTCTACTGGTAAGATATCACCACCAAACGAAGTATAAGCTAAACCTGTAACAACACCAACCTGGTCTTTCTTTTCTTTAGTGCCATAATCAAACTTTTCATGTCCTAACCATTCATTGACAAGTTTCTTGGTAATCTTTACAGACCTCTTCTTGTCTTTAAGAATTGATAGAACGGACTTACGGCATAATGTACCAATAGTTCTTTCTAGCTGTCTTACACCAGCTTCTCTTGTGTAGTGTCTTATCAGATACATCAGCATATCATCATCAATAGAGAACTGCTTATCTTTTAGACCATTTAGTTCTCTTTGCTTTTTGATCAGATGGTTCTTCGATGTAATGATCTGAGAACATTGAATTCTGTTCTGGATCTAATACTTCTAACATCGCACTAGATGGATCGCCCTTATAGTCAGATGCCATCTTATCAATTTCATCAATCAGGAACACTGGGTTTGTTACACCAGCCTTCTTCATTCCCTGAATGATTCTGCCCGGCATAGAACCTAAATATGTTCTTCTGTGACCTCTGATTTCAGCCTCATCTCTAACGCCCCCAAGTGAAATCTTAACAAACTTTCTGTCAAGAGCTCTGGCAACAGATTTAGCCAGTGATGTTTTGCCAACACCTGGAGGACCAACAAGACAGATAATTGGAGATTTT
>JAKSVJ010000214.1 GCA_024408015.1 Clostridia bacterium | reverse complement strand
CTCGTAGTTTAGGTTTTGAACATTTGTTCGTACCTGTTGACAATGCTCGTGAAGCAGCAGTTGTAGATACTTTGCAAGTTCATGGCGTTACGAGTCTTGAGGAAGTTGTAAATTATTTGTTAGGTAAAAGTGATATACCTGTTACTGAAGTCAATACTCGTGAAGAGTTTTTCTCCAATCAGCAGATTTTTGATTTTGACTTTGATGAGGTAAAAGGTCAAGAAAATGTCAAGCGTGCATTCGAAGTAGCTGCAGCTGGTGGACATAATATTATTCCTGGATGTGGAAAGTCAATGATGGCAAAGCGTCTGCCTTCTATATTACCTCCGCTTTCTTTACATGAAAGTTTGGAGACCACGCAAATACATAGTGTTGCAGGTAAATTAAAGAAGGACTCAACTTTGATAAGTCAAAGACCTTTCAGGGGACCTCATCATACTGTATCTGATGTTGCTCTTGTAGGTGGAGGAAATACTTTTATGCCAGGTGAAATATGTCTGGCTCATAATGGAGTTCTTTTTCTTGACGAGTTACCTGAATTTTCTCGATCTGTGCTTGAGACACTCAGACAGCCTCTTGAAGATAGAATAATTACGGTATCGAGAGCTCGATATAATTTTACTCTTCCATGTTCTTTTATGCTTGTTGCGAGCATGAATCCGTGTCCATGTGGTTATCATCATCACCCTACTCATTCTTGCGTTTGTACACCTTCTCAGATTCAAAGGTATATGAACAAGATAAGTGGTCCTTTAATGGACAGAATAGATATTCAGGTCGAAGTGGAGAGTGTGCCTTTTGAAGATATAGCTGATGCTCCTAAGGGAGAGTCAAGTTCTGCTATAAGAGAAAGAGTATTGCATGCTCGTAGTATTCAGATTGAAAGGTATAGAAATTATAATGGTGTTCATTGCAATGCTCAAATGACAAGTTCGCTTATGCAGAAGTATGCTTGTCTTGATTCTGAATGTACAGAATTGTTGCGCTCAGCAATGAAACGCTTGAGTCTGTCTGCTCGAGCTTATGATAGAATAGTTAAGGTTTCGCGTACTATTGCTGATCTTGATGGTTCTGAAAGCATTCAACGTCACCACATAGCTGAAGCAATTGGCTATAGGAATATGGACCGCGATAATTGGTTTGAATAACATTTTTTACTTGTTTCAATGTCTCTTTTTTACGAACTTATACAAATATCTCTTGGAACTCGCGATACATTTTCAGTATTGCCAACCAATAGTCAGTGGGCTGATCTTTTTGAGGAAGCCAATAAACAATGTGTTGTTGGCGTAACATATGTTGGTGTTGAAAAGGTTGTAAAGCAATGCGGAGGCATTAAGGAGTCGGGTATAAGTTCTAATATTCTTGCTTTCTGGTATAGCTGTGCACAAAAAATTGAAGAAAGAAATAAGGAACTCAATGAAAAATCTGCATGGCTTCAAAAATGGTTTGACAAACAAGGAATAAATACATGTATATTAAAAGGTCAAGGCAATGCTATGCTCTACCCTACCCCGCTTCTTCGTCATGGAGGAGATATAGATATATGGGTTTGGAAGAAGAACAATGACAATGATGGTCTGCGTAACAGGTCAGATATTATTAAGTGGGTAAAATCTCGATCTAAAAACAAGAATTTGGATGTTTGTTTGCACCATATTGCTATTGAACCTCTTGGTGATGTAGAGGTTGAAGCTCACTTTTGGCCTACTTTCTTTTTTAGCTTGCCTCGTTTGATAAAGTTTGAAAGGTGGTGTGCAGATCAACATCTTTCTGTTATGTCAAACTGGCGTATATTGCCTGATGGTAAGGAGTGTATTTCAGTGCCTACAGATGAGTTCAATCTTTTGTTTCAGCTAATACATATAATGCGTCATTTGTTTGCTGAAGGAATAGGTTTAAGGCATATAATTGATTATTATTGGCTTTTAAGGCACTATACAGCCTCTACAGAGCGCAATGACAAGCGTGTGCTGTCATCTATACATAAATTCGGTTTGGACGCCATGCTGGGCGGAATTACGTGGATATTAATATATATATTAGGTATGCCGGAACATTTTGCTTTATGTAAGCCTAATTCTGCTGTAGGTGCTATACTTCTTGAGGAGATGGAACGTGGAGGAAATTTTGGTCAATCAGATGAGCAAGTACAGCATATGCTCAAACAAAGTAAATTCAAACTTTTTTTCTGGCGTACATGGCGAAATATTAAGATTATGAAGATATGTCCTTCCGAGGTTATGTGGAGTCCTGTATACCGTATATACCAGTGGATGTGGATAAGGCACAATAGTTAGGTGTTGGAGTTTCCCCCATCATATTTATCGTTTTTCCCCTCATTGATAGGAAAACTATACTTTGAAACTGTATTTGTCAGTAACTTTGCAGCGTCAAAAGACAAAAGTATTAACCGCTCCCTTTGGAGCATAAAACTGCAAATTATGAAAACTTTAAAGAATTTAGCGATCATCGCAATGATGACAATGTTTGGAGCAAACACAATGTTCGCTGCAACAACAGTAAAGAACGACAAGAACCACGGTTTCAAAAATAATCATGCAACCATGGTAGTTCACGGCAATCAGGCTTACAATAACAATGCCGCAAACGATTT
>JAKSVJ010000213.1 GCA_024408015.1 Clostridia bacterium | reverse complement strand
GATTATGTTAGACAATTGGCAATTCTAAAGGGAAAGTCTGTAATTAAGGACTTAAACAAAAAGGGAATTGATACATCAGACACTCTTGTCATCTCTTGCGATACTGTTGTCGTTCATAATGACAAAATAATTGGAAAACCTAAGGATTTAGATGACGCTTACAACACAGTAATGGAATTATCTGATTCTTGGCATAGTGTTTATTCCGGATTGTCATTGATTCTAAATAACAAAGAGTATAGTGGATTTGACGAGACAAAAGTTAAATTTGTGAAAATTGATCCAAATGAGGCAAAAGTGTATGTTGAGTCTGGTGAACCGATGGGTAAAGCAGGCTCATATGCGATTCAAATGAAGGGCGGAGCTTTTGTTTCTGGTGTTGAGGGAGATTTTAATAACATAGTTGGTTTTCCTTTGACTCTATTTTGCAAAGTTTTGAAAGAAGAGTTCAATATAAGTATTTTCGAACTAGGAAATTTATGACAAAAAAAGAAAAGATTATACGGGCTTCAATTGTTGAAAAAGAGCTCGAAAAAAAGTATCCAGCTGCGGAATGCGAGTTAAAATATCAGGGAGATCCTTGGAAATTATTGATTATGGGTAGGCTCTCGGCACAGTGTACAGACTATCGTGTGAATATAGTATGCCAGACATTGTTTAAAGAGTATCCAAATGCAAAAAGCATGGCCAATGCTGAAATTTCGGACATTGAACAAATAGTAAAACCATGTGGATTATATAAGATGAAAGCTTCAAATCTTGTCAATATGTCTAAAATGATATGTGATGATTTTGATGGCAAGGTCCCTGATAACATGGACGATTTATTAAAACTTCCTGGTGTTGGAAGAAAGATAGCTAACCTAATTTTGGGCGATGTTTTTGGGTTACCTGCAATAGTTGCGGACACTCATTGTATTAGAATTTCTAATAGACTTGGACTATGTGATAGTACTGTTCAAGAAAAAGTTGAAATGACATTAAAAGAGCTTATAACCCCGGAAACTTCAGCTGATTTTTGCCATAGATTAGTGCTTTTTGGCAGAGAAGTATGTAATGCAAGAAATCCTAAATGCGAGGAATGCCCTTTTAAAGACTTTAAATGTAAAAAATAACTAGAAAAGAGAATTAGTATGTTTAAACAACCATTGGCTGATAGAATAAGGCCTACAGAGTTCAAAGATGTTGCCGGTGATGCAAAATTATTTGGCGAAAATGGCATTTTTGAAAGCATGATAAATGCTAAACATATACCGAATATGATATTTTTCGGGCCATCTGGAACCGGAAAAACAACTGCTGCTAATATCATGGCTCAGGCTGCTGGTAAGACGTTGTATAAGCTAAATGCAACAACTGCTGGACTCGCGGATATTAAGGCAGTGGCTGAAGATACAGCAACTATGTTCGGTAAAGAAGGCATACTTTTATATCTTGACGAAATTCAATATTTTAATAAAAAACAACAGCAATCATTGCTCGAATATATTGAAGATGGAAGAATAACACTTATTGCTTCAACAACTGAAAATCCATACATGTATGTATATCCAGCTATAATTTCTCGTTCTGCTGTTTTTGAGTTTAAACCAATTGCTCCAAAGGAACTTTTGAAGGTTTTGAGAAGAGCATGCACAATTCTTGAGGGAGAATTGGATAGAAAAATTGATATTGATGATGACGCATTGATAGCAATAGCAACAGCATCTGGTGGAGATGCAAGACGTTCAATTAACCTTTTTGAAAACGTTGCGTCTATTACTTATGATAAGATTACAAAAGATAGAATACGTGAGTTTTTGCCAGAAATAATGGGTATTTCAGGATTTGATAAGGCTGGAGACGGACATTTTGATTTGTTATCAGCATATCAAAAGTCAATAAGAGGTTCAGATCCTGATGCAGCCATATTCTATATGTGCAAATTATTGGCTGGTGGCGACTTGATTTCTGTTTGTAGAAGAATGCAAGTCATAGCTAGTGAAGATATAGGTCTTGCATACCCACAAGCAGCAGTTGTAGCAAGAGCTTGTGTTGAGAGTGCAAGAGAACTTGGACTTCCAGAAGCTGCAATTCCTTTAGCGAATGCAACAGTTTTGCTTGCAACATCACCAAAATCAAATTCTGCATATCTTGCATACAATGCAGCGTACACAGATATCGCTTCAGGAAAGGGAACATCATTCCCAAGAGCTGTACAAAATGTTCATCTTGATGGAGATAATGTCTCAAATAAAGGACAGAACTATCTATATCCTCATGATTATCCAAATCATTATGTAAAACAAAGATATTTACCATCGGATATTGCAGGTGGTTACTACAAATTCGGTGAAAATAAGACAGAACAATTAGCTAAGCAATATTGGGACAAAATTAAGGGAGAGTTATAGTGAGAAAGTTAAAAATAGTTCAAGTTGGCTCATCAGGTCATTACGAATATGCATTGTCAACAGTAAAAAAATATAATCTTGACGTGGTTGCTATAGCTCTTGGAGACGAAACCGAAGATATCACAAATGCAATCAAGGATTACAATCGTATTGGCTGTAACCCAGCTGTGTGTGATAACTGGAAATCAATGCTTGACGAGTATGAGCCAGACATAGTTATTGTCAA
>JAKSVJ010000212.1 GCA_024408015.1 Clostridia bacterium | reverse complement strand
TTTTTTATTCTATTTTTTCATTTTTGAGGCTGTGAGTTTTTTCACAGCCCCTTTGGCTTATAGCTGTACTATCATTAAACAATAATAAAAAACACATCACATTTTAATCACGAATGGATTTTTAGTGATGTGTTTTAATTCTTTTAGTTACTTGTGAACAAAAACTCGTTCGCCGTTTTTGAGTCTTGATTCTTCGGCGGCTATACCCATAAGATGGCTTTCGATTGAATTGGCAAGGGAAGTATTACTTTCTCCGTCGTCAAGTATGGCATCGTATAGACTATCAATAAGTCCCTGGTCGCCACCACCATGGCCACCACCAGCGGTGACTAGTTGGCTAGCTTCCCATACAATTGGATCTTTAGCAAATTCTCTTAAAGTAACTGTTCCATTGTCTTCATTAAGAATTATGTCACCATATGTTCCATGGAAAGTCATAATTCTACCACCATGTGCTGTAAATCCAGTCATTGTGAAAGATGCTTTTATGCCATTTTCGAATGTCATAATTGTCTCTTCGTGATCAACAACATTATTGTCACAGTGGAATACGCATCTTCCGTACTGGCTTTCTTTTAAGCTATCATAAATAACTTCTGCGGTCAAAGGTCTTGTTAATGTTGCAAGACTCGCTGGCCATGTTTGACCTTTATTAAATCTATCAACATATATTTTTTTTGCGCTGTATGGACATGTTTCAACATATTTACAGTCAAGACATCTCTTTGCAGAGCCTTCAGGGGCATTTTCTGGTTTAAAGAAAGTTAAATCGCCTATAGATGAAATTGATTCACATTTTGATTTTGCAAAGAATTGTAAAAGGTCAAGGTCATGACAACTTTTTGCAATAATCATTGGAGATGATTCTTCTCGGTTTCTCCAGTTGCCTCTAACGTAAGAATGAGCCATATGCCAATAAAGTACTTGCTCAATGGACTCTATGCAAACTAGCTTTCCAATTTTGCCGTCATCAATTAGCTCTGCAACTTTTTTAAATGCAGGCGCATACCTTAGAACGTGGCAAACTACGACTTTTCCACCATATTTTTTCTGTGTATTAAGAAGAGAATAACATTCCTCAATATTATCTGTAATAGGCTTTTCCAAAAGAAGATGATATCCGAGCTCAAGTCCTCTTGTGGCATGTCTAAAGTGATCTTTATCCTGAGTTGTTACAAATAAAAGATCAGCTCTTTTTTCTTTGAAGAATTCAACTTCATCTGTATAACAGGTATCAATGCTAATTCCAAAATGCTTAGCTGTCATTTCAAGACGTTTTTTGTTTATGTCGCAAAGACATACGATTTTGAATTTATCTGGCTGATTGTTAACAAGATTGCCATATGTGTCAGCGCCTCTACCACCGCAACCTAAAATAGCAACAGTTATTATTTGGCTCATCTTAAAACTCCTATTTTGTTAAAAGTTCAGCAATTTGAATTGCGTTTGTTGCAGCACCTTTTCTTACCTGGTCACCACAGCACCAAAGACAAATTGCGCCATCTGTTATTAAATCTTTTCTAATTCTACCAACGAACACCAAATCTTGATCGGATGTAACAAGTGGCATTGGGTAAATTTTATTTGCAGGATCGTCGTATAGTCTACAACCGGCTTCTTTGGCTATTGCAGCCTTAACTTCCTCGACATTCAATGCATCTTCACAAATAACTGAGACAGAGATTGAGTGACTTCTTACAACGGGAACTCTAACACAAGTGCAACTAACTTTTAAATTAGGAAGGTGCATTATTTTTCTTCCTTCATTTTGCATCTTCATTTCTTCTGTTGTATAACCGTCATCTAGAAAGCTACCTATTTGAGGAATAACATTATATGCTATTTGATAAGGGAACACTTTTGGTGTAACTTCTTTGCCTTCTTTGATATCATCAACATTTTGTTCTAGTTCTAGTGGTCCACCAGCTCCAGCACCAGATGTTGCCTGATATGTGGATGCAACAATTGATTTTATTGGAGAAATCTTATTAATTGCATTAAGAGCAACAAGAGTAATGATAGTTGAGCAGTTAGGGTTAGAAATGATGCCTTTATTTAACTTAACATCATCAGGGTTTATTTCAGGTACTACTAGAGGAACATTATCGTCCATTCTAAAAGCACTAGAGTTATCAACAAAAACTGCACCGGCCTTTACAATATATGGTGCATATTCTTTTGCTATACTATTTGGTGAAGCGCCAAGCACGATGTCAATTCCATCAAATGAATTTGGAGTTACTTCTTTAACAGTAACATCTTTACCTGCAAATTTTATAGTTGTTCCTGCACTTCTTGCGCTAGCTAATGGTACTAGTTCTTTGATAGGGAAGTCTCTTTCTTCTAAGACTTTTATCATTTCTCTACCAACAGCTCCTGTTGCGCCGAGAATTGCAACTGTATACTTTTTCACTGGTATATCTCCTTAAATTAGATTATTACTATGAAGACCATCATAAAGACATCCAATGGCTTTTTTGAAAGAAACTTCTGTTACGCCTATAATTATTGTAATCTCGTCTATTGACTGGGCAATTAACTTTGCATTGATTGAATTATCTCCTAAAATAGAGAAAATTGAGCCGCAGATTCCTGGCTTACCTGCCATGTTTCTACCTACTAG
>JAKSVJ010000211.1 GCA_024408015.1 Clostridia bacterium | reverse complement strand
TCTTGTTCACTCAAGAAAATAAACTTGTTTCCTTTGATGTGGCTTGAGATGCCTTTAACTTCTGGATGGTTTTTGTCACCATACAAAAAAGTGAATGTATCAGATGTTGTATGTTCGTCCATGATGTTGTGAATTTTCTTTACGAATGGACATGTGCAGTCTATTATTTCGCAACCTTTTTCTTTGGCAGCTTCATTCAAAAGATTGTTTGTTTCAACATCAGCACCATGAGCTCTAATTATAAAAACTGTATTTTTATCAGCATGGTTAATTGCGTCAGAAATATCATTCTCGTTAATAGGGAGTACACCTTTTTCGCTAAGGTCGGATAGGACTCTATCATTGTGTATGAGTTTTCCGATTGTATATATTTTTTTGGAGCTATTGGTTGATGTTGCAACGGCAATATCATAGGCCCTTCTAACGCCAAAACAAAAGCCCGAGTTCTTAGCTAATGTTATATTCATGCATCCTCCGATGGCTTTAATTCACATATTTTTGACCAAATGTAATCAGCAGCATTTCTTAACTCATCTGTGCTACCTTCAACTATGTTGAGATCTTCATATTTGATAGGTTTTCCATAAATGACAGTAACTCTACGGAATATTTTGAGTTTGTATTCTTTTGTATGAACATATGCTGGAATGATATCACATTTTGACTTATGAGCTATAAGTGAAACACCGTTTTTGATAATGGTATCTTTTGGGTCCACACCTCTTCTTCGAGTTCCTTGTGGGAATATACCAACGGCATTTCCGTTATCGACTGCATTAATTACTGCATGAATTGATGACAAGTCAGCTACTTTTCTATTTACAGGAATAGCAAACATATCCATAAATAGTTTTAGAAATGGCACATTCCAAAGTTCTGCCTTTGCATAAAAGAGTATTCTTCTTTTTGATCCACCCATAAGAAAGATTGGGTCAATTGCAGACATATGGTTTGAGCACACAAGACAACCCTTGCCATTTAACTCGTCTTGTGGCTTTTTGTATTTTGTAAAATAAACTACCTTGAAAGCTATTTTACAAGCGTATTTGACTAGGTTGTAAAGAAACATTATATTTTGCTCCTAATAATATCCATTGCTTCTTTTAGAGTCTCTTCAAAAGTACCAGAATTATCAAGCATTATTGCGTCATCTGCAGGAATTGCAGGTGCAGTTTTTCTGTTTTTGTCGTTTTCATCTCTTTGATTCATAGCTGAAAGTACTTCTTCTACTGTTGTGATTTCTCCACGTTCAGCAAGTTCAGCGCATCTACGTTCAGCTCTTGCGTAATTTGATGCTGTCATGAAGAATTTAACTGTAGCATTTGGAAGTATTACAGTTCCGATATCTCTTCCGTCCATGATAACGTTATTGTTTCTAGCGAAATCTCTTTGGAGTTCCAGAAGAAATGTTCTAATTTCAGGTATTGCTGACACCTTTGAAGCTTTTGCGGAAACTTCACTTGTTCTGATAAGACCAGTAACATCGTCTTTTTCTATGAACATGTGCTGTAAACCATCTGTGTATTCAATCTTAATATTGATGTTTGGAATGTCTGCGATAACGCTCACAGTGTCATCAATATCAATTCCTTTTCTTATGTAGTGAAGGGCAACAGTTCTGTATATTGCTCCTGTATCAAGATGAATAAATCCCAACTGCTTTGAGATTTCATTAGCTAGTGTGCTTTTTCCAGCACCGCTTGGTCCATCGATTGCAATACTAATCATGTTTTTTACCTCTAGTTTTCTAAAATTGAGTATGCAGCAGTAACTGCTGTGGAGAAAGCAATTTGAAGATTGAATCCTCCAGTATAGGCATCAACATCGATAATTTCTCCTGCGAAATACAAATTATCAATGAGTTTTGATTTCATTGTTTTCGGATCTATTTCATTCGTCTTAATTCCACCTGATGTGATGATGGCTTCTTCAATAGGTCTAAATCCTCTAACAGTGACTGGAAGTGACTTGAAAAGGTTTAACATTGTCTCACGTTCTGCCTTTGTTATTGTGTTAACTTTACGATCGTACGCTATATTACACAGATGTATAAAAGGGTGAATCAACTTGTTAGGAAGTAGATCTGACAAGGAATTTTCGATATTTTTGTTTTTATACTTTTCGAAGTCTGAAAGAATTCTTTGATCAAGAGTCTTTGCATCAAGAGCAGGTTTTAAATCAATGTTAATAACGAATTTACCTTTTTCCATCGGACGTAAATGAGCCGATGCGGATAAAATCATAGGACCACTTAGTCCAAAATGAGTGAATAACATCTCTCCAAAATCTTTATATACTACTTTTGACTTGGAAGTATCTGTTACAGTAATAGCAACATTCTTAAGGGCTAATCCTTGACAGTCTCTACATAGTTTATCTTCACTCTCTAGTCCAATAAGAGAAGGGATAGGCGTGGATATTGTATGACCAAGTTTTTCTGCAAATTTATAACCATCTCCTGTTGAACCAGTGAGAGGGTATGATAGACCTCCTGTACAAAGAAGAACATCATCAAAATCACTATATATCTTATTTTCAGTTTTTATTTGAGCTATTCTATTTCCATTTTGAATTAATGCAGCGACTCTTTCATTTATGATTTTAGCACCTGCATTTAACACAAATGATTTTAGGGCAAGTACAATGTCAGTTGCTTTG
>JAKSVJ010000210.1 GCA_024408015.1 Clostridia bacterium | reverse complement strand
TTTCAGAAATTGAAGAACTAGGAAATGCACTTATTAATAATGAAAACCATTGGACGGTTGATGGTGCAGAAAAATATGGTTGGGAATATGTTCTTATGCCACAGGTTCCAGTTATGACATCGAATACAGCTCCATATGGTGAAGCATACGCAAGTAAAGAAAAAAGTGCAAATCTAGCCTATTTTGCATTTAATGAAGATATTACGAAACAATGGGCTACAGATAACAACACTTCTTTACCAGCAAACATGGGATATAAGAGTATAAATCCTATTAAATTATCTAAAATTCGAATTAGGTTTGGAGTTAATGTATCTCATGTAAAATTCAATGTTAGAGTTTCAAATGATAAAACAACATGGAAAACATTAGAAACTATTGAATTTAATCAGGAAACCGAAGGTGTGAACATAGATAAAATCATAAATATTTCTAGTGATGGGTACTATTTATATCATGACATACAAGAAACCGAACTTACTTCAAGAACAACATCAACAGCAAAAGGTTTTATACCAGCACTTCAGTTTTATGGTCGAGCTCTTAATGCATCAGTGCCTATAATGACAAGCAATACAACGCCTTATGGAGAAGTTACAGCAATTTCAACGGATGGAACAACCAACTTACCTTGGAAAGCTTTTGATGGAGATACTACAGTAGGTTGGACATCAGCAACGATATCGTCATATACAACTAATCCACCATGGTTGGCATATGATTTTAAAACACCTATATTGGTAGAAAGTTTTTCATTTGCCAGCTATAAAGAGTCAACTGGTTTCAGAGTTAAGAATTTCAAAGTACAAGGTTATGACAAAGAAACAGCACAGTGGATTGATATATATAGTAATACATCACCAAATGGTGCAACTGGTACTATATATACATATAGTTTTGATAACGATAAATATTTTGAAAAATATAGAATGCTAGTAACAAGTACATATTCAACTTCTTCAACAAAATCGCTATCGCTTAGGGAATTACAGTTCTATGGTGTTGATTATTCTGAACGAGAATTTGCCGAAGGTTCTACAATAAAATATATATATGATAACGGTTTAGAGCTCGAACCTTTGGCGATTTCAACAAGTGGAGAGACAACAGTTACAAAAGAAGAAAATGGTATCTTTTTTAACAGAACCGGACAAAATACACATGGAACAATAAGTACCGACAGTATTGATTTAAGCAATTACAAAAATATGTTTGTATCTATTGGAGAAAAAGCCTATGTAACGAGTGGTTCATATTTAAGATTGCATATAGCCTCACAGACACCAACAGCTAGCGAAAAGCCTTCTGTTGCTCAGTCATCAATAACAGATGTTCCATTAAAGAGTAGAATATATTATTTAGGTTTTGATATTAAGGAATCGCTAATTCTTGCATTATTCTCATATTACACAGGTACATCGACAACGGTTGAAGCCTATATAAAAATAAACGAATGGTGGTTAGAGTAGAAAGGAGCATAAATGTACGTTTCAGTAAACAAAAAAAACGAAATAAAAGAGGTTGGGGTTTCTACAAACCCTAGCCTCACATCATTGTATATTGATGATGAAGAAAACCCATTCGAGGGGTGGTCAGAAGCAAAAATTTGTTGTTACAAGGTACATATCAAGGATGGAATTGTAATGATGATGACACCATATGTTGATAGCAGACTGCTTGAGCATTTTGACCAGATAGGAATTGCAACAGAAATCAATGCAGAAAACATAGATGGAAATTCAGATGCAATTCTTGAGACATATGAAACAGGCATCGAAACTGCAGAAACAGTTGCAGCACTGGAAGATGCAGTTCTTGAAGTATATGAGTTATTAGTAGAAAGTGAGGAATAAACATGGCAGCAGTAAGCCCAGCAACATTATTAGCAAGCACATCAGCAATTGATAAGCTTTACGCAAAGAAGTGTGAAACAGAAGGAAGGAATTTCTTTACAGTTCCAAAGAAAAATCAGCCGGCAGTAAGAGCAATCATTGAAGCAGATGGATATATGATTCTTGATGATGGTTCGGTAGTTCCAGCAACAGAATAATTCAATTGTGGAAATCAAGCACTCTTTTTGCCTCCAGAGTTCAAGTGACAGCCTTGAATATAACTAAAATAAATATGAAAAGGGATAGTACAAGATGATTGAGTTAATATTGCCACATGTAGTACAGCCAATTATTGCTGGTACATTTGGTGTTGCGGTTGCGTTGATTGGAGTTAAGAAACAAACAAAGAATTTGAACGAAGGGTTAAGGGCATTACTTAAAGTAACCATGTATGATAAATACATGGAATCAAAAGCAAATGGATATATTCATGTTGATGAACTGGAAAACTTCAATGATATGTTCGAACAGTATACTGCATTAGGTGGTAATTCTATTATCAAAGGAATGCACAAGCGCCTAAATGATGGAGAAGTCGAGATAATAAGAAATGAAACGAAAAACGAGTAACATTGTATTAATAATATTGGCAATATTTATAGTCACATTCACCATTGTGTGTTTGTGGCTATTTTATTTGTATCAATCAATTCCAGATACACTAATCACATGCGTGTATGGTTTATGCGGATCAGAGTGTGGTGTATTGGGTTGGATTAAGGTCATGAAAACAAAATACAAAAATGAAAGTGAGGTAAATGAAGATGAG
>JAKSVJ010000021.1 GCA_024408015.1 Clostridia bacterium | reverse complement strand
TTTCCTGGTACTCTATAAGCATCAAAAACAACTATGATGTCATTCTTTTTGTATCCTTGGTAATTTACCATTTCATCGACCAAGAGCTTTCGTGCCAATTCGTAATCTGTGTTTGTGTATTGATTGAGTTCGTCCCAAGCATGAATAATATTATATCCATCAACGAGAAGCATTTCCTTCTTTCTAGGCGGTGCTGGCTTTTGCCTTGCGATTTTTTCAACACCTGGAGTTGTATTAGGCTTCTTGTCATATATGACTCTACGTTTTATTGGTCCATATGTTCTTTCGAATATAGCTTTAAGAGCATTGTCTTCTTCTATCATGGAAGCATACTCTTTTTTTATTTGTTTATGAACAACAATTTCATCTTGGCTTTCAGTTTCAGTGTTGTCTGGATACCAAGCTCTTTCAAGATGCATCATTGATGTAACATCTCTCCAGTTAACAACTATACCGGAACCATGAGCACAAAATACAGAGTCGGCCGTATTTCTCACATCCTCTTCAGGATTGTATCCTTTGTTTGCGATTACTTCCTCAGCATTATGGCATGGAAGATATCCACCATTTTTTAGAACAATTTTGCCTCTACCTTTTGTATATGCCGCAAGAATTTGAGAATATTCTGCAAATGTTGAGACTGGTCCTAATCCTGTAATAGTAGAAATTGTTCCGTCGTTATCAATAGGATTTATAGTACCAAACCTTTCCTCAATATCCATCAAAGCTTTTCCGACGTTTTCTTGTGGCAAAGTTATTGTGAAACGATAGAAAGGTTCAAGAAGCACCGATTTTGTTGACATAAGGCCATGTCTTACCGCTCTATATGTTGCTTGTCTAAAGTCACCACCTTCTGTGTGCTTTGGATGAGCTTTTCCGGCTATTAGGGATATTTTCATGTCAGTAATAGGAGCGCGAGTTAAAACACCTCTATGTGTTTTTTCTTCAAGATGGGTCAATACCAATCTTTGCCAACTTGTCGCAAGCAAGTCTTCGGAGCATTGAGAATCAAATACAAGACCACTTCCTGGTTCACCCGGTTCTAATAACAAATGGACTTCTGCATAGTGTCTTAGTGGTTCAAAGTGACCAACACCTTCAACAGGCTGAAGAATGGTCTCTTTGTATATAATACTTCCTGATGCAAAAGAGACATCAAGACCTAGTCTCTCTTTTATTTTACCAGTTAATATTTCTAATTGTATTGCGCCCATGAGTTGAATGTGTATTTCTTTTGTCAACTCATTCCAAACAATGTGAAGGGAAGGATCTTCCTCTTCAAGTAGTTTTAACTTAAGAAAAGCTTCGTGAACGTTTGTTTTGTCATTGAGTATCATCTTATATGTTAAAACTGGTTCAATTAGCGGAGCTTTTATGCCAAATTCAGTTCCAAGACCTTGTCCTGCAAAAGTTTGAGTCAAACCCATGACAGCACAAATGGTGCCAGGTGTGGCTTTTTGGATTGCATTGAATTTTGTTCCAGAATATATTCGTATTTGTTCAACTTTTTCGGACCATTCTCCATCGGGACTACTAATTAGGTCTTTTACGTTGAGTTCTCCACCAGTAACCTTTATGTGAGTGAGTCTATTGCCTTGGTCATCGTGTGTTATCTTAAATACACGGGCACCAAATTCATCTCCATATTCTTTTTCTTTAGAATATGTTTTGATTCCGTTTATTAGTTCTTCAACGCCTTGTTGTTTTAATGCAGAACCGCAGTAACAAGGAGTTATTTCACAGTTCATAAAAGCCTTGCTTATCATCTCATCGGTGATTGGCTTTTCTTCAAGAACATATTCCATGAATTCTTCATTTATCATTGATAACTCATCGATAAATTCGTTGCTAGTATTTGATAAATTGAAGTCAACGCAAGTTTTACTATATTGATGTCTAATCTTTTCGAATGTGGTTCTTCTGTCAGTTGGAGACAAATCCATCTTATTGATGAAAATAAGGGTCGGTACATTGTATTGAGCTAGTAACATGCGCAATGTCTCTGTGTGTGGCTGAACTCCGTCTGAGGCGCTAATTACGAGTATAGCAACATCGATAACGGATAGAACACGCTCCATTTCGGTTGAGAAGTCAACATGTCCTGGTGTATCGAGTAGAGTAGCTTCAAAATCACCTATATTAAAGAATGCTTGTTTTGAAAAAATAGTGATTCCACGCTCACGTTCTGTTTTATCTGTGTCAAAAAAGGCGTCTTTATGATCAACACGTCCTATTTTTCTTATGGCACCACAAGAGTAGAGAATGCTTTCAGAAAGAGTTGTTTTTCCGGCATCAACGTTAGCCAGTATTCCTAATGTCAGCTTTTTCATAAAGCACCTCCAAAAAAATCGTTATACTTTAATTATATTAAAGTTCAGAAAAAAATCAACAAACAAAAAGCGCAGCCAAGTGACTGCGCAATTAACCTAATTAAATAGTTCTGTTGAAAGGTATCTATCACCTGTATCTGGTAATATTACCACAATATTCTTGCCTTTGTTTTCCGGTCTTTTTGCAAGTTCAATAGCTGCAAAAGTTGCAGCACCAGAAGATATACCTACAAGGAAACCTTCTTTTTTGCCGATTGCTCTACCAGTATTGAAAGCATCTTCATTTGAAACAGTGATTATTTCATCATATATCTTAGTGTTAAGTACTTCTGGAACAAAGCCAGCTCCAATACCTTGGATTTTGTGAGGTCCTTTAGTTCCTTTTGACAAAACTGGTGAAGAAAGTGGTTCAACAGCAACAACTTTTATGTTTGGATTTTTGCTCTTGAGATATTCGCCAGTACCTGTTATAGTGCCGCCAGTACCAACACCAGCAACTAAGATGTCAACATTGCCATCTGTATCTTCATATATTTCAGGTCCTGTAGTCTCAAAGTGTGCTTTAGCATTAGCTGGATTTGAGAATTGACCTACAATAAAGCTATTTGGAATGGATTCAGCCAATTCATTAGCCTTTTCAATAGCTCCTGGCATACCTTTAGCACCTTCAGATAGAACTAATTCGGCTCCATATGCTTTCATGATTTGACGTCTTTCAATAGACATTGAATCAGGCATTACAATAATTACCTTATAGCCTCTAGCTGCCGCAACAGCAGAAAGACCGATACCAGTATTTCCAGATGTTGGTTCAATGATGACAGAACCTGGTATTAATTTCCCAGTAGCTTCAGCATCATTTATCATTGATAGAGCAGCTCTATCTTTAATTGAGCCTGCTGGGTTAAAATATTCAAGTTTCGCAAATATCTTTGCTTCAAGTTTATGTTCATTTTCAATGTGTGTTAATTCAAGTAGTGGAGTTTTTCCAATTAATTGATCTATAGAAGTATATATCTTTGACATTTTCTATGCCTCCTAACATTTGTTGCGCTCATTATATCACCAATTCCTATTAAGTCAATAGGAATTTGTTTATTTTCTAAAAATATTTTTAAAAAGCAAATTTTTGAGAGTTTTTTTGTTCCAACTTGTTTTTAAATCTCTAATGAAATTGTTGACTTTTAAATGCTATAGTGATATTATATGACTAATGAAATATGCCTTGGAGGGAATACTATGAAACATATTCGTACAATCAAGACTCGCAACCTCTGTGAAAGTGCTAAAAAAGGCGGATGCGGCGAATGCCAGACATCATGTCAGTCTGCTTGCAAAACAAGCTGTGGCATTGCTAACCAGAAATGCGAAAACAAAGCACAGAAAAACACAAAATAATTCAAGCTTTGAATGCCGCCAATTTTTGGCGGCATTTTTAATGAGGGTAAAATGGTACATCAATATAAATTAAATGGATATAATATAGTTCTTGACGTTAACTCTGGCGCAGTACATGTAGTTGATGAAGTAGCTTATGATATTATCGAATCTTTTGAAAGAGCTTCTAAAGAGAAAATAGTGTCTGATATGCTTGAAAAGTACAAAGGCGTAGAAGGTGTTACAAAAGAAGAAGTTGAAGAATGCTATGATCAAATCCAGGAACTTAAGGATGATGGTCAGTTATTCACACCGGATACTTTTGAACCTATGGCAGGTGAACTCAAGGAAAGAACATCAGGAGTAGTTAAGGCTTTATGTCTTCATATAGCTCATACTTGTAACCTTAATTGTTCATATTGTTTTGCAAGCCAAGGCAAATACCATGGTGATAGAGCTCTTATGAGCTTTGAAGTCGGAAAACAAGCTCTCGATTTTCTTGTTGCTAATTCTGGTACTAGAAGAAACCTTGAAGTCGACTTTTTCGGTGGAGAACCATTGATGAACTTTGATGTTGTAAAGGACCTTGTAAAGTACGCCAGAAGTATTGAAAAAGATGCAGGCAAAAACTTTAGATTTACTCTTACAACAAACGGCATGCTCATCGATGATGATGTAATCGATTTTGCAAATAAAGAATGTAGCAACGTTGTTTTGAGCCTTGATGGACGTAAAGAAATTCATGATAGATTCCGTGTCGATTATGCTGGCAATGGTAGCTATGATAGAATTGTTCCTAAATTCCAAAAGTTAGTAGAAGCAAGAGAAGGCAAAAACTATTACATGAGAGGTACATTCACTCATGCTAATCCAGACTTTTTGACAGACATCAAGACAATGCTTGATCTTGGTTTTAATGAATTGAGTATGGAACCTGTAGTATGTGCAGAGAATGATCCATCAGCATTGACAAAAGAAGACTTGCCAATCGTTCTCAAACAATATGAAGATCTTGCAACTCTTATGATAGAGCGCAGAAGAGAGGGAAGACCATTTACTTTCTATCACTACATGATAGATTTAACAGGTGGCCCTTGTATATATAAGAGAATCTCTGGATGTGGTTCAGGAACAGAGTATATGGCAGTTACTCCTTGGGGTGATTTGTATCCATGTCACCAGTTTGTTGGTGATTTGAAATATAAACTCGGTGATATTTGGAATGGTGTAACAAATAAACCAATTCAAAATGAGTTCGCATCTTGTAACGTTTATGCTCGTCCAGATTGTAAAGATTGTTGGGCAAAACTATATTGTTCTGGCGGATGTGCAGCTAATGCATATCATGCAACTGGCGATGTTAAGGGTGTATATAAATACGGATGCGAGTTATTTAGAAAGAGAATGGAATGCGCTATAATGGTAGCAATTTCCGAAGAAGACGATGACAACTCCGATTGTTGACTTTGTTAGAAAATATAACGACCAAAAGAGCATTAGAATGCATATGCCTGGGCACAAAGGAAAAAGCCTTCTCGGTTATGAACCTTTCGACTTAACTGAGATTGATGGTGCTGACAATCTTTATTGTCCAAATGGCATAATTGAGGAAAGCGAAAATAATGCTTCGTCAATATTTGGTTGTGATACCTACTATTCTACAGAGGGTTCGTCTTTGTGCATAAGATCGATGTTATATATTGCTATGACGTCGCGAAAAACATCAACAAGACCTGTAGTGTTAGCAGGAAGGAATGCACATAAAACATTTATTAGTGCTGCAGCATTGCTGGATTTTGATATAGAATGGATTTATCCAAAAGATGATGATGTCTATTACTCCGGTAAGATTTCAAGTCAAGATATTGATGACAAGTTAAGTTCCATGCACACAAAGCCTGTTGCCGTATATATCACGACCCCAGACTATTTAGGAAATATTGTTGATGTCAAATCGATATCTATTGTATGCAAAAAGCATGGAGTATTACTATTAGTTGATAATGCTCACGGTGCCTATTTGAAGTTTTTGGATAAGTCAATTCATCCAATGGATTTAGGTGCTAATATATGTTGTGATAGTGCACATAAAACAATGAATGTTATCACTGGTGGTGCGTATTTGCATGTTTCAGCTGATATGAAAATATCAAAAAGAACCATAAAAGAAGCAATGGGACGATTCGAATCAACAAGCCCTAAGTAATTAATAATGAAATCTATAGATGCAACAAATTCGACAATTGACGAATATAAGTCAAAGTTAAAAGCATTAGAGAACAAGATGTTTGAAATAAAGAATTCATTGGCAAAGATAGGGTATACTCTAATTGGCGATGAGTTTACAAAAATAACAATTGATTCTAAAAAATATGGTTATTTGGGTAATGAAATAGCAAGCATACTCAAAGAAGAAAATATTTATTGTGAGTTTGTGGACAATGACTACTTGGTTTTGATGCTGTCTCCTTATAGCAGCGATGAAGAAATCCAAGCAGTAGTTGAAGCACTCTCAAAAATCAATAGAAAAGAAGAAATCAAAGAAAAAGCTCCCAAAACTAACATTTGCAAAAAAGCAATGTCTGTAAGAGAAGCTTGTATGTCTAATAAAATTACATTAAGTTTATCAGAGTGTTTGGGAAAAGTACTAGCTGAAACAACGGTTTCTTGTCCTCCCGCAGTACCTTTTGTGGTTTGCGGAGAGATAATTAACGAAGAGGCTATTTGTGCTTTGAAATATTATGATATTAAAGAATGTACTGTAGTAAAATAGGGGACCCAAGAGCAATAATTAGGTTCCCTAATTTTCTTAATTAATTGGAGGAATAGTTATGCCAAGATTAACTGCTAAAGATTTGACAATTGAAGAAAAATTGAAGTTGGTTATCGGCGGTGACCATTGGGGCACTAACACACTTGATGGTAAAGTTCGATATGTAAAAATGGTAGATGGACCAATTGGTCGTAGACTTGTAGTAAGTGAAGATAAACAAGGTAGGGAGACAATATTACCTAGTATAGCTTATCCTTGTGCACAGGCTTTATCACATGCATGGAGTGAAGATTTTGCCTATGAACTAGGTAAAGCTATTGCAAATGACATGATAGATGTAAATGCTGATATCTTACTAGGCCCAGCAGTTAACATCAAGAGAACTCCTTTGTGTGGACGTAACTTTGAATATTATAGTGAGGATCCTTTATTGTCCGGTAATCTTGCGGCAGCATATATAAAAGGTGCACAAGATCAGCATATAGGTACAAGCTTAAAACACTTTTGTGCAAACAATATCGAGTATGCACGTCATTATTGTTCATCAAATCTTGATGAAAGAACACTTAGAGAAATATATTTAAAACAATTTGAGATTGCTATCAAAGAGTCTAATCCTTGGACACTTATGTGTTCATACAATAAGGTGAATGGTACTTGGATGTCAGAGCATACAGAATTGTATAAATTCTTGCGAGAAGAGTTTAAATATGACGGTACTGTTGTTTCCGACTGGAATTCTGTTCATGATGCAGTAAGAACAATGAATTCTGGACTTGATCTCATTATGCCTTTCAAGGATATTGACTATAAAAGATTAAAAGAAGGTTATGAAGCAGGCGAAATTTCAGATGACGCTTTAGATAGTGCAGCAAACAATGTGCTTAACCTTATATATAAATGTGAAGATGCTTCAAAACTACGCAAGAGAACAATGTCTATAAAATCAAGAAAGAATCTTGCATACAAACTAGCACAAAATGGCATAGTGCTCTTGAAAAACAACAATGTATTGCCACTTTCAAATGAGAGACTTGTCGTTACAGGTGCACCAGTTCTAAGATATAAAGCTGGTAATGGTTCATCAAAAGTTACATTAAAGGAACCAGCAATGACTCTTGATGTGGCTCTTCAAAATGCTAATTTTGATTGCATCTACAAAGAGACAACAAGATATGTGCCAAATGGTCAGGGTATGATGTGTGGCACCGATGTTACTTGTAGAGAAGAACTATTAACGAGAGATGCAGTAGTGATTGCGGTAGGAAATGAAAATGAATTTGAAAGTGGAGATCGTGAAACTATAAAGTTATGTCGTGCCGAAGAGGATGCAATACGCCATTTATCAGGACTAGGCAAGAAAGTTATTGTTGTTTTATATGCAGGAGCCCCAGTTGACATGAGTTCATGGATTGGTTGTGTTGATGCAGTTGTTTTTGCAAGTTTTGGTGGACAATATCAAAATGAAGCTGTTGTTGACGTGTTAACTGGAAAATTCAATCCTTGCGGCCATTTGACAGAATCGTTCCCAACTTGTCTTGAAGATGTTCCGGCAGAGCAGGCTTATCGTGATGTTGAAAACTTTGACTATGATGAAGGCCTTCTTGTTGGTTACAGATACTACACGACATCAAACTATCCTGTTCTGTATCCTTTTGGCTATGGATTGTCATATTCAAGATTTGCTTATAGTAATATGGATGTCAAAGTTCAAAATGACATGGTCAAAGTATCGTTCACAATAACTAATACATCCGATGTCGATGGTATAGATATACCACAAATATATGTTGGGCCTTTATCTTGTGAGCCTGATAGACCTATTAGAGAACTTAAGGGATATGCTAGAGTAGCTGTAAAAAAGAACTCATCTAAAAAGGTTACAGTTGATATACCAATGGATAGATTACAGTATTTTTCAATCAATACAAATAAGTGGGAACCTTGCAAAGGCAAACTTACATTTATGCTTGGTAAGAATAGCCGCGATATCATCATAGAGAAAGATATTGTTTTAGCTTAACAAAAACAAAAATGGTAGAGATTAACCGTCACTTAGACGATTTACTCTACCATGTTTTTTTGTTTTTTTAATTAAGCTCTACCATAATACTCAGGTGTAGCATCTTCTTTGATCGTGTTTTTGTTCTCATACATTTCAATATCAGCTCTTGTAGCTACAGATGAGAATGATTTATCAACAGAAGGATAATATGTTGCACTACCACAGGCGATTGAAACTTTATCACCATCAGTAAGGGTAGCATTGGACAATTCTTTTATTTTTTGTTTGAAAGAGAATACTAAATCTTCTCTGTTTTTATAATCTTTTCCTGTTAGTATGGCTACAAATTCGTCGCCACCAATTCTATATACAGGGCTATGTGAAAAAACATCACAAATTAGTTCAGCGGATTTAATGATGAGTTTATCACCATGGTCGTGTCCATAAACGTCGTTGGTCTGTTTTAAGAAGTTTATATCAAACATTACAACACAAAACTCGATTTTTTCATGATTAGCTAAGATACGATCAATTTCTTGCATCTTCATATCGTATGCAGTTCTGTTTTTAACTCCAGTCATGACATCGTTTTGAGCTAATTGCACAGCTTGCTCATATTTAACTTGCTGTTCTTTTTCATAACAAATTGAGTCATGAACGTCTGAAACTGAAATAACAATCTGTCTTGCATGAACTTCATCATTTAATTTTGAAAGCATATATTCATAGAATCTATATTCTTTTCCGACACGGATTCTTATGAGTTTTGTTATATTTTGATGATTTTTAAGTTGAGAAAGAATGTTATCAACGTCTGCCAATAGTCTAGCTTCTTTTATATCATCATGATGAGCATATTCAGAAATGAACTCATTGAACGTTGAGCTAAAGTTATATTTTTTGTTAACTTTAAGTCCAAAAGCATCACCTGTGATTTCATCAGCTTTGATTACCCTAAATTCTTGTGTGTCAGTATCAAGAATGAATACAGAAGAGTATCTGTCAAGTAGCTTATTGTTGATATGAGTCAATAACTCGTATTCAGCTTCCTTTCGAAGTTTAGCTGTTATATCACGCATAATGCACAAGGCCATTATGTGTCCAGTTGTATCGTCTTTTCTTAGATTGTATGACATGTGGTGATGAGCTGGATAACCACCTGAAGAATAGCAATCATAGTGAATTTCATAGTATGTTTCGCCACGGTTGTATAATTCAATTAATGCTTTTGAGTTAACCATTCTCTCAAACTCATACTTGTTTGATACTACACGCTTATCCAAACGCCATTTTGCGAATGTTGAAAATGAGTAAGGCTTTTTTAATCCATATATTCCCTCTAAAGATGTTTCACTTTCAACAAGGTCAATTACCTCATAGAAACTTGTAACGAATATGTCTTCGTTAAGATCCAAAACGAAATATGCGTAAGCTCCGTTGTATGAAGCTCTATTGAATATTTCTGACTTAGTAAATACTTTAAATTCATCATCGTTGCTGTTATTACTATTGTAGCAAGTTACAAGATACTCGTTTTCATTATCAGTGTTTGAAAAACGAACATCGTATGTAATGTTTGTAACATTAGATAAAACCTTTGGTACAATTGTCTTATTTTCCTCATGTAATGGACAGCTTATACAAGGTCTAGAAAAATTATGGAAAATTTTATAGCAAGGGTCAGTATTTGTCAAATTCGGAAAAGCTCTTTTTGCTTCTTTTGAACATGATACAATTTTATAATTGCTACTATTCACAACAAGTGTGAATGAGTCAAATTGTAAATTAGCCAAGGTCATACTCCTAAGAACACTAAATTTTTGTTAATAAATAATAGATATTTCTAACATTATAGAGTTTTTTGTGGAAAAAGTCAATTTAAAACTTATTATTGTTAGTGTCAAGTTTTTGTAGGATTTTCAAAAAAGTTTTAAAAGCCTCTAAAAT
>JAKSVJ010000209.1 GCA_024408015.1 Clostridia bacterium | reverse complement strand
CTTCACCTTCATGAACGCCTATGTGTAAACCAAGGTTTTGATAAACAGCTTTGTCGTTTGGAGTCATAACATGAGCAAGACAAACTTCTTTTCCAGGAACACGAACTCGTGTCATTCGAAGGGTCTTTCCCATCAAAGATTTATAGTCATCGTGAAAGATTCTCTCTAGTAAATCTTCTTTTGTTATATTCATATTCTATCTCTTAGTAATCTTGCAAACGACGTAATTCATTTCATCTCTGAAATATGTAACAATTTCATTCATCGCGGATTCAACATCTGATAACTGACCTGTAATGATAAGTGTACCAGTAAAACGATCTGCGAATCCAAGATAAACATCACCTGTTTTAACAGCAATATCGGATGCAATAACTGCTGATTCAGGGGGTGTCATATTCATAATGCCAATTGCAGATGAAGTATAGTCAACTTGTGGATTAAGTCCAAGTTTTGTATATATAATTGGCGCAGGTCCACCCATAATATGAGCGAAAGTAATTTCTTTTCCCGCAACAGTTTCTTGAACAATTCTTATTTGTTCGCTGTGATTGTCTGCCATTTTTTCCTCTTATTATTTGACAACAAGTGTCATTAAAATCATTTTTTTAATTATATCACGTCTTTTTAGTACATACAAGTTTTTAAATGAAAAAAGGGAGAATGTTTGAGCACTCTCCCTTAAATCATTAATGAGTTTAATTATTCAGCTTTTGCTTTTTTCTTTGATCTAATCCAAAGGAATACGATGACGATAGCCATAAGAGCAATGCCAGTAGCAACTGTGATTGCAGCAGCAGCGCCGTATGACATACCCTTGCTCATTACAAGTCCTGCAATGAAGTAAGCAATGAAAGCAATACAAGCAACTACACCAGCATAAGGAAGCTGAGTTCTTACGTGGTCAATGTGGTTACACTGAGCACCAGATGAAGCCATGATTGTTGTATCTGAAATAGGAGATACGTGGTCACCGAATACTGAACCAGCAAGAATAGCTGAGATTGAAAGGATAACAGGAACTTCAAGACCTGTGCCAAGAATTGATGTAGCTACAGGAATGAGAATACCGAATGTACCCCATGATGTACCTGTTGCGAAACTAATACCAGCAGCAATAATGAAGAATACTGAAGGAATCAAAGCTGTTGCAAATCCACTTTCAGCAAGGCTTGACATGTTATTCTGAACGAATGCCTGAGCATCAAGGAAACCGCCCTTAGCACCCATAACACCACTAAGAGTCCAAGCAAATGTAAGAATCAAGATAGCAGGAACCATTGATTTGAAACCTTTTGTTAAGCTATCTATACAATCTTTAAATGAAAGAGCTTTTGTAGCGATATAGATAATAAATGTAATGATAAGAGCGATAAGTGAACCAACACCAAGAGAGATACTCGCATCACAGTTAGAGAAAGCTTCAATAATGTTAGATGATTGAAGTTCTGGTACCATGTTGCCATCCCAGTCATAGAAGAAGCCGTTATAGATCATTGAACCTACACAACAAACAATTAAGATAATGATAGGAACGATGAGCATCCAAACTTTACCGGTGTTACTTGTTGATTCGTCGAGATCTTCAGAAGGAAGTTCTGTTTCACCAGCAAGAAGATCGCCTGTTGACATTGCGATATCTTCATTCTTTTTCATCTTACCGAAGTCGATTTTGAGAAGAATGAAAACAATCATCATAAAGAGTGTAAGAATTGCATAGAGATTGAATGGGATTGTCATGATAAATGTAACAATAGCGTTGTCGCTATCAAGGAATCCACTAACTGCTGCAGCCCATGAAGAAATAGGAGCTATGATACAAATTGGAGCAGCTGTTGCATCAATAATATATGCGAGTTTTGAACGGCTGATTTTGTGTTTGTCAGTAACAGGACGCATTACTGAACCAACTGTAAGACAGTTGAAGTAGTCATCAACGAAAATCAAAACGCCGAGCGCAACTGTGGAGAGAAGTGCTCCTTTTTTGGTTTTAATTCTTTTAGTAGCCCACTCGCCATAAGCTTTTGAACCACCAGATTTTGCAAGAAGAACTGCAAATACGCCAAGAACAACGAGGAATACAAGAATACCACCGTTGCTGCCAATCTTTTCGCTCATAAGCATTACGAGGTAAGAGAAGGCATTCATAACATTTCCTTTTGTGAAAAGAAGTACACCGACCAAAATTCCAACGAACAATGAAGGATATACTTTCTTTGTAGCTAATGCAAGAACAATAGCTATTACCGCGGGCAAGAAGGCCCATAAAGTACCGGACATAGAAATCCTCCTAAAAATAATAAATTGATATATATAACACCGGCGATTTTCAAAAAAAGAAAAACCATGAAAGAAACACTTTCATGGCAAAAATTCGTTCTTTTGACATAATAGCGCTCCACAATCAAATATACGACTGTGACAACCAATGCCATATTATGTACATCAGTCAACAAACCACTAGGAAAGATAATAGTTTGTTTCGGCGACACTTCCTTTTGCACACAGTTTCTTCCAACTGTCCACAGTGCTAATAATAAGTAACGCACCTCTATCGTTGTTATGGAGACATTATACAGCAAAGAAATTAATAATGTCAACAAAAATAATAAAAAGTTAGTGTCAAGTTTTTGTAGGATTTTCAAAAAAAGTTTTAAAAGCCTCTAA
>JAKSVJ010000208.1 GCA_024408015.1 Clostridia bacterium | reverse complement strand
GGGGATGTAAAAAACGGAATTTTAACCAATCCGTTTTTTACATCCCCTTTTGGATTCCATAATAAATGTTGGGGTGAAAATTGCTTAAATGTTCACGCTTATTCTACGAGGTGTACCATCATCCTCATAGAAGCTTTCACGTTTGAGTTCTTTTGTAAATACTTTTGTTTCTTTACCTGGAATCTCAACTGTTATCTCATATGTCCCAAAGAATAGTCTAGAATCAAATCTGCCTTCACTGCTTGTATTACCTGTGGCATCAGAATGCCAATCGTGGTTAATAAGCTTATCAAGTTCATGGTAGATTGGTTTTGGATCTAGATTATCATCAACAAGTCCAGCTGGAGCATTAAGCCATCTATGGTCGGTAAAGTCAAACCAGCTTAGAGCTTCAACTGCTGGATGGCTGAATACAAGGATATAGAAGTCTCTTGCAAGATCAGCCTGCTCAATTGCATCTGCTTCAGTCTCTGTGAAGTGGTTTATAGCACCTGCACCATAGTTCATTTCGCCAATTGGTTTACCACTACAGAATGATGTTTCAGGAAAATGGATAGGCCATCCAAATTTAGATGCAACGTCCATAACTCTTAATGTTTCTTCTTGTGTCCAAATATCACGATGTTGGTGAGCTTGAAGTCCCAAGATATCAACATCAATGTCATTTTCTCTCATCATAGTGAGCATTTTTACGTATTCGTCACCATGAATATTCCAATCACCATAAAGAAGCTTTGCATCAGGACGATATGTTCTTACAAGTTCTGTTCCGAACTTCATAACATGCATAGGTCCAACTTTCTTTACCCAATTAGCTACTGGGTTGTCGAATCTATCATTTACAGTTGTTTCATTAATTACATCAAAGAAATCAAATCTATCACCATAATGTTGCATTAAGTGATTGATTCTTTCAACATAGAGTTTTTCTACGTCATCATCATCTTTTATCCAATCAGGACAACATTCATGCCAAATAAGGGCATGGAGTTTTTTCTTAAGACCATTTCTATCAGCCCAATCTACAAGATTGCCTGTATAAGGTTCATTGTATATTCCCTTTTCTTTTTCATACCAGTTCCAGTGATATGGAGCCATTGTATAGTTAAAGAGATGAGTAAAGTGTTTTGTGAATTTATCGTTTTGTTCTTGTGTTGGATATTTGCCATATTGGTAGCTAACTGCGCCAAATAAGAAATCGTGCTTTTTCATCTTCATTGTTACATGCGCGTTTTCTACTGGTTTTCCATTCTCAAGGACATAAAGTTCAACATTTGTTTTACGAACTTTTTCAATACGTTCTCTTGCTTCAAGAACAGTTTTGGTTGTCTGACTAGCCATAAAGTATATTCCTGTCTCTATTCGCCTTTTGCGATAGCATCTCTTAGATTTTGCATACCTTCAGCAATGCTGAGGTCTTTTTTAAATACGCTGCTTGTGCCAGCAACAAATATGTCTGCGCCGAATGAACGCATCTTCTCTGCATTTGGAAGACTAACATTTCCATCAACTTCAATCATTGCATCAGTCTTGCCAGCATCATCAAGTATCTTTCTAACCTTAGCAATCTTACTTAATGCGCTTTCAACAACTTTTTGTCCTGCAAAACCAGGATTAACAGTCATTACAAGAACGCCATCAATATCAGGCAAAATAGCATCGAGCATGTATACTGATGTGCCAGGATTTATAGCAACAAAAGCTTTTGCTCCACATTCGTGAATGTATTGAACTGCCTTATTTAAATGTGTAGTGCTCTCTATGTGTACACTTACGATATCGTTTGGTCTGATGTCATACCATTTCATCATCTTTTCAGCATCATCTACCATAAAGTGATAATCACATGGTGTGTCTGATACTTTACGCATAGCTTTAACAACATCATTGCAAAGCATTAGATTTGGTACAAAATGGCCATCCATAACGTCAATATGGAAATATTCTGTGTTTGCTGCATCAAGGTCCTTGATTTGTTGTTTCATATCAAGAAAATCAATGCACATCATTGATGGGGAAATTTTAGCCTTTAACATTTTTTGCTCCTTATTTATCAGCCAAAGCTTTTACTTCATCAACAGTTGGAATTGATGGAGATGCACCTTGACGAGTTACAGAAATAGCTGAAGCAGCTGATGCAACTCTAAGTGCTCTCTTTTCATCACAACCACTCATTAATGAAGCAAGATAATATCCAGTGAATGTATCTCCGGCAGCAGTTGTATCAACAGCTTTAACTTTGAAGATATCTTGGCAAATCTTGCCATTCTTTCCTGAATAAATACTACCATCTTTACCGAGAGTTAATACAACTTCCATATTTGGATATGTTGCTTTAATTGCCTCCAAGATTTCGTCTTTGTCTTCTTTACCTGTCATCATTTGACCTTCTGTCTCATTTAAGATAATAAGGTCAATATTGTTAAGATCAATTTCATTAATCTTCTCGTTGTATGGAGATGGATTAAGTACAACAATCATTCCCTTTTCATGTGCCATTTTAGCAACAGCTGGAGTCAAAGCAATTTCATTTTGCAAAAGAACATAATCGCCCTTTTCAAAATTTGAAAGAACTTTCATTGCATACTCTTCGTCGTTTACTTGGTTAGCACCACCGAAAAGAATGATTCTATTTTCACCACTTGGGTCAACTTCAATAATTGCGTGACCTGATGGGATATCAACAG
>JAKSVJ010000207.1 GCA_024408015.1 Clostridia bacterium | reverse complement strand
TGTAGTGGGTAGTTATGTTGCGAAGTTCTTGCCAGAACAAACTATGGGTAGTTCGACAATGATAGCAATGGGACTAATTGGACTTAGGTTTATCTTTAAGCCTGTTATGACCACAAAAGAACAAATGGAAGCGATTCCAAAACGCAAAAGAATAATTGGTTCAGTTATTGGAGGCGCTTTAGTCGGATTTACTTGCGGCTTTGTTGGAGCGGGTGGTGGAATGATGATGCTATTTGTATTAACAACTTTTTTGGGATATGAATTGCACATTGCAGTTGGAACCAGCGTGTTTATTATGTCATTTACTGCGTTAACTGGTTCTATAAGTCATTTTGCTATTGGCGGAATGCCTGATTATGTATGTTTGATATCATGTGTAGTATTCACTTTGATATGGTCCATAATTGCATCTAAAATAGCGAACAAAGTCGATTCAAAAATTCTTAATAGAATTGTTGGAATTGTTCTAATAATCGTTTGTGTAGTATCATTGATTTTCAATTACTTGTAAAAACACAAACATGCAAAACAAGTGCAAGAAAAGGCAGACCGAGGTCTGCCTTTTGATAATTAATTTCATGTGTTATTTTTCAACTTTTTCAATTTAGACAATTTTATGAAGTAGAAAATAGAATGTGCAGCGGAAGTTGATATCCAAGTTATAGGATACGATAAATAAAGAATTGGTAGGGTAGGGTTTGATGCAAAAATTGTGTAAACCCAAACTAAACGTAGAGCGCACGATCCAATTAATGAAGTGAACATCGGGGTTGTTGACATTCCCATTCCTCTTTGTGAGTTTGCCATAACTTCCATGATTCCGCAAAGAAAATAAGGAATACCAATGTAAAAGAATCTAATTCTTCCGAATTGCCAAGAATTTGGATTATTTGGTAGATAGAGACTTAACAAAGGATTAGCAAACGCATATGTGAGAGTTCCCAAAAACAAGCCGACAACTGTAACTAACATAATACAAATTCCAACAACTTTGTTAATCCTTTCATAGTTTTTGGAACCAACATTTTGCCCAACGTAAGTTAATGAAGATTGAGCAATTGAGTTTTGTGCGATATATGTGAAATCGCCAAGATTTTGTGCAGCTCCATTTGCCGCTATAACCTCAGGACCAAAACTATTAACAGAGGATTGGATTACAGTGTTAGATAAAGAGAAGATTGAGCCTTGAATACCAGCCGGGAGCCCAATTCTAATAATCTTTAGTAACTTCAAACGATCTATTGATAGAGACTTAAAATCCAAATGAGCGCAGTCGGTTCTCTTGAGTTGATGTATGATTACCATTATTGCTGATAAATATTGTGAGATAATGGTAGCAAGAGCGACACCAACAATACTCATGTTGAATAATACTACAAAGATAATATTTAGAACAACATTAACCAATCCAGAAATAGAGAGAAATAATAAAGGATGCTTGGTATCACCAACAGATCTAAGACCAGACGCGGCAAAGTTGTAAACTAACAGTGCAGGTGCGCCAAGAAAATATATCGACAAATATGTTGTTGACAAGCCTATTACTTCTTCAGGACTTTTCATCCAAATTAGAAAATATTTGGAAAAAATACAACCTATAGCTCCGACAATTAAACCGGATATAGCACTAACGATGTATGAAGTATGGATGGTTCTTTTTACTCCTTCATAATCATTTGCGCCAAAGTCGTGTGATACAGTTACGGCTGTACCGACTCCAAGTCCCATAAAAACGTTTATAATTAAATTTATCAGTGCTCCAACAGAAGTGACTGCTGCTAGCGAATTGGAACTATCCCACCTTCCGATTACAATTCCATCGGCAGCGTTATAGAACAATTGGAGAATCCCTGTCATCATCAATGGTATGGAATATTTAATAATACTCACCAATAGTGATGAACTATTCTTTGTTTTTATCATGATTGGCTTTTCTTTCTAAATGATTTTGCGTTTTTTCTATTATATACGATTTTTTTTCACATAACAATTGAAAAATTCTTGTTAATGGGTTAAAATTCTAAAAGTTCAAAATGGAGATGCTATATGGGAAATTTTATACAGTCTAGTATTGATTATTTTACAAATCTATCTGGTATGCAAATAGTAGCGCAAGTGTTCGGCTTTATCGTTATTATTTTCAACTATTTGATATTTCAACAAAAAGAAAGAAAACAAATGCTAAAAGCCAAACGCAGAGCTGACTGGTGTGCTGCTTTTTCATATTTTTTGTTTGTGTTATCAGGAAGTTTGCTTGCATGGGCAAGTGTGTTCCAATGTTTGATAGCTTCATTTAGAGAAACAGTATTCTTGAATAAAGAAAAGAAATGGGCTTCAAGTAAGTTGTGGCTGGTTGGATTTTTGGTGTTGTTTTATGCTTCATCATTTGTGACATGGGCGCTAAACAAAGATGCAAATTATTCTGTATGGTTAAATTTTCTTCCAGCAATCGCATCATCTATAGCAATTATTAGTTATTGGATTGGAAATCCAAGATTGAATAGAGTATTACAAATGCCTACGTCTTTATTGATGTTAATCTATGAAATTAATATAATGGCTGTTGCAAGTCTAATCACTGAAGTATTTACAATAGTATCAGTGTTCATTAGTATAATTAGATTTGAGATTTTGAACAAATCAAAGAAAAAAGCTAACTAAACAAAAAAAGGGGATGTGAAAAAACAGATTTTTAATTAAGTCTGTTTGGACACATCC
>JAKSVJ010000206.1 GCA_024408015.1 Clostridia bacterium | reverse complement strand
AAGACAATAGTGATATTAAGGTTTACTTCCGTGTTGGCGGAGTTATGAATAATGTTACACTTCAAGTTCGTTGCGGTGACAGTGTTGTATCATCACAGAAGAAACGCAAAATGGCTCCTGGTGAAATGGAGTATGTCGTTATCAAGAAGGCTGTTCTTGATTCAAACCCAGACAGCATAAGTGTAGAAATTTTAGCATGAGGTGAATGAGATGGAAAAAATCGAAATGATATGTATAAATTGTCCTCTCGGATGCAATCTTACTGTTGAAAAGGATGGAGAGAACTTTAAAGTTAGTGGTAATACTTGTCCTAGAGGCGAGAAATATGCTATCTCAGAATTAACTCATCCAACAAGAACACTTACAACTACTGTTGCTGTTGGCAATAGAGAAGGTAAGTATGTAGCAGTAAAATCAAAGAATCCAATCTCAAAAGGAAAACTCTTTGATGCTATGAAAGAAGTTAACGCAATTAAAGTTGAAGCTCCTATAAAAGCAGGAGATGTTGTAATAGCAAATATCTTCGGAGAGTCAGATATTATCGCAACTTCTTCATGTGATTAAATTTAGAAATTGTGCACAAAATCAGCCGTTTTTCGGCTGATTTTTTTACCTTCAAATAGACGTTTGAGGTTGAAAAAATATTGTTTTTTGTGTTATAATTACAATAGAAGGATTATTTTTTAGTTATTTTGAGGTAAAAAATGAGCACATATTCTATAAGTCAAAGATATCTACAGGCAAAACGAACTTTATTTGACAAAAAGTTCTCAAAATTAAATGATAAGCAAAGAGAAGCCGTTTATTATATAAATGGACCATTACTTGTATTGGCTGGTGCCGGAACGGGTAAGACTACATTGCTTGTTAATCGTATTGCATATATTTTGAATTATGGCGACTCATATAACAGCGATTATATCCCTCAAAATCTTAGCGAAGAAACAGTTAAAGAACTTGAAGATGCAGTAGACACTGTTGAAGGTGATACTCTAGATTTACTTCTTAATTGTTTTGCAAAAAAACGTGTTAATCCTTGGAACGTTTTATCTATCACATTTACAAATAAAGCAGCAAATGAAATGAAAACTAGACTCAAAAACCAGATTGGTGAAGAGGCTGCTGCGAATCTATGGTGTGGTACATTCCACTCAATGTGTCTTAGAATTCTAAGAGCTAATGCTCCAGCTATGGGATGGAGTTCAAGTTTTACTATATATGACGTTGATGATCAAAAGAAAATCATGTCAAAATGTATGGAAGATCTAAAGATTGACGAAAAAATGTTGCCAGTCAAACTAGTATTGTCAACAATTGGACGTTTGAAAGATACTCTAACAACTCCAGCTGAATATTATGAAGAAGTTAAAGATGGATTTGATGTCAAACTAATTCAAATCGCAAAACTTTATTCAAGATATCAAGAAGAATTATCAAAAGCAAATGCAGTAGACTTTGATGATATCATTATGAAAACTGTATTCATGCTTAGACAATGCGAAGAGGTTAGAACTAAGTATCAGAACCAATTTGAGTACGTTCTTATAGATGAGTTCCAAGATACAAACTTTGCTCAATTTGAACTTGCAAAACTTCTATCAGCAGGTAAGAATAACTTGATGGTTGTTGGTGATGATGACCAGAGTATTTACAAGTTCCGTGGTGCAACAATTGAAAACATTTTAAGATTTGATGAAAACATCAAAAATGCAAATATCATTAAACTTGAAGAGAACTATCGTTCAACTTCTAATATTCTTGGTGCAGCAAACTCAGTGATTCGTCACAACTATGGTAGACGAGGCAAAGAACTTTGGACTCATGCTGATTCAGGTTCAAAGATTGTTGTTAACCAGTTGGAGAACCAACTTGAAGAAGGAAAATTTATTGCTGCTTCTATTATGAAATTGCAATTTATGGAGAAACGCAAGTATTCAGATTTTGCAGTCCTTTATAGAACAAATGCGCAATCAAACGCTATTGAATTAGTGTTACAGCGTTCTGGTATACCTTATAAGGTTCTTGGTGGTCAAAAGTTCTTTGATAGAAAAGAAATCAAAGATGTTATTGCTTATCTTTCTGTTATTAATAATACAAACGACGATTTGCGTTTGAAGAGAATTATTAATGAGCCAAAGAGAAAGATTGGTGACGCTACTATCGGAGCTGTAGAAGTTTTGGCTCAAAGTGAAAATAAGAGTATGTTCTATATTATGGAACATGCATCTGAATACACAGCACTATCAAAAGCTGTTGGCAAATTCTCAAAATTTGTTGAAATAATTAATGAACTAAGAGAATGTGCTAAGACAGAAAAGGTTGCGGTTGTTGTAAATAGAATGCTTGAGATGTCAGGATATCTTGACATGTTGAGCGAGGGAAAAGACATAAACGATGAAGATAGAAAAGAAAACGTTCAAGAATTCTTGTCAAATGCTATGGTTTATGATCAGGAAAATGAAAACCCAACACTCGCAGCATTCCTTGAAGAAATAGCTCTTGTTTCTGATGTTGATGAATATCAAGAAGATAATGATTCTGTTGTTCTTATGACAATTCACAGTGCGAAGGGACTTGAATTCCCGGTAGTATTCTTGCCAGGACTTGAAGATGGTATCTTCCCAAGCCTACAATCTGCAATGAATCCGGATGACTTGGAAGAGGAGAGAAGACTTGCTTACGTTGCAATCACTAGAGCAAAGCAAAGATTGTTTATCTTGTGTGCTA
>JAKSVJ010000205.1 GCA_024408015.1 Clostridia bacterium | reverse complement strand
CCGAGCTCATCAAGCACTGTCCAGAAAAACTCATACACAATGCTCCATGAACAAATATCTCTATCTCTATTGGAGAATTCTCAGTTAAGATTTTGATATCCTCAAAGCTAAGTTCTCTTGGTGCAACCATTCTAGAAAAGCCAATACTCTGAAGAGCCTTGGCTGAGATTACATTTTGACCACTAGCTTGAGTGGAAGCGTGAATTATTGCTTGTGGATATTTTTGTTTTACTGCTGTTGCTAAACCCAAATCAGCAATAATAAAAGCATCAGCACCCATCCTCAAAAGATCACCGATTAGATTTAATCCATCCGGAATTTCTCGGTCAAGAAGCTGGGTGTTGACTGTAATATTTGTTTTTACGCCATGAATACGGCACAAGCGAATAGCTTGTTCTAATTCTTCATGATTAAAGTTTTCGGCACGGTTTCTGGCATTAAAGCTGGTTGCACCGAAATATACAGCATCGGCACCCGCCGATATAGCTGCTTTCAATGCTTCAAAAGAGCCTGCAGGTGCCAGAAGTTCCGGCTTATTAACCATTTTTGATATCTTCTATTTCAAGTTTCAATCTATATGTCTCATCAAGGAGCTCAAGAGCACAAACAAGTGCTGCCTGCAACTTTGATACACCAAGATTTGAGTACTCGATTTTATTGATTTTATTTGTCAAATCTTCAGCAAGTTTATCTACGTATTCAACTGAGTTGTCTGAACTCAAGCTAAGACCGATTCCTGCGATTGAGATTTCATGCATGTTTTTAGACATAGTAATTCTCCTTTTAATGTATTATTATACATATACAATATATCACAATATTAGTAATAATACAACATTTTTTGGAATTGTTGATTTTTAAGTGGATTAGTGGTATCATAAGTCAGTAATAAACACAAAATTAACTCAAATTGGAGTGTATATGAAAGAAATTATTCTCTTGAAATTCGGAGAACTTGCGTTAAAAGGCGCTAATAGAGATTTCTTTGAAAAGATACTTAGAAATAACTTAAAACGCAGAGTTGCAGAGTTCGGAACTTTTAAAATATATTCTATTCAAAGCACAATTTATGTTGACCCTGTCGATGATTCTTGTGACCTTACTGGCGCTTATGAAGCATGTAAGAACACATTCGGTATCGCTGGTATAAGCAGAGCCTTTGAAACAGAAAAGAACATGGACGCAGTACTAGCTGCAGTTCCTCAAATCATTCCTAATATCAACACTAAAACATTCAAGGTTATTGCTAAACGTTCAGACAAGAAGTTCCCTCTTGAATCACCTGAAATTTGTCAAATAGTTGGTGGTGAAATACTAAGTATTACCAAGGGTCGTCTTAAGGTTGATGTTCACAATCCAGGAACAACTGTAAGAGTTGAAGTTAGAGACAATAACGCTTTTGTTACTGCTGGACAAGAATTCGGTGCTGGTGGTATGCCTGTGGGCTCTAATGGCACAGGATTGCTTTTGTTATCAGGTGGCATAGATAGCCCAGTAGCTGGATATATGATGGCAAAACGTGGTCTCAGAATAGAAGCTGTTCACTTTGAAAGTTTTCCATATACTAGTGAAAGAGCGCGCCAAAAGGTGCTATCATTAGCCAAACAAATATCCGAGTATTGTGGTGATATAACAGTTCACATTATCTCATTGACACATATTCAAGAAGTTATGCGTGACACTGTTCAAGAAGAATACTTCACGCTTCTCTTAAGACGTTTCATGATGAGACTTGCTTGTAGAACTGCTGAAGAATTCGATTGTGGAGCCGTAATTACTGGTGAAAGTCTTGGACAAGTTGCCAGCCAAACAATGAAAGCTCTTGCCGTAACTAACATTGTTGCAGATCGTCCTGTATTTAGACCATGTATCGGTATGGATAAGGAAGAAATTGTTCAAATCGCAAGAAAAATTGATACTTTTGAAACATCAATTCTACCATACGAAGATTGCTGTACAGTATTCACTCCTCGTCATCCTCAGACAAGACCTGAACTCCCATTCATACTTGCTGAAGAAGCGAAACTTGATGTACAAGGTCTCGAAGATGAAGCTTATGCAACTCTCACAACAGTAAGAATTAAGAGGAGAGGCTAATGCAATATACATTTATGTTCTTTTTGAATAGTATTCTATTCGGAATTGGCCTAGCAATGGATGCATTCTCGGTCTCAATGGCAAATGGTCTTAATGATCCAGGAATGAAAAAGCCTAGAATGATTGGAATTGCAGGCACTTTTGCAATATATCAAATTGTAATGCCACTAATCGGATGGATATGTATTCACACAATAGCTTCAAAATTTGAAGCTTTCCAAAAGTATATCCCTTGGATAGCATTAATACTCCTTGGATATATAGGTGGCAAAATGCTCATTGAAGGAATAAAAAACAAAGGTGACGAAGAAGAAGTCAAAAACCTTGGGTTTATTGCCCTAATGATACAAGGAATTGCAACTTCAATTGACGCCTTATCAGTTGGTTTTACTATCGCAGATTACGATTTTCTCGCTGCACTCATAGAGAGTTTAATCATCGGTATAACAACATTTGCAATATGTATTGCTGGTCTAATAATTGGCAAAAAATTCGGAACGAAACTTGCTAATAAAGCATCCATTCTTGGAGGCGTAATTCTTATTCTGATTGGCATCGAAATATTCGTTAAAGGACTAATCTAACAATCGAGTAGAGAGTGAAAAGTAAAACTTTTCCGCTCCCTCTCACACCACCCTAC
>JAKSVJ010000204.1 GCA_024408015.1 Clostridia bacterium | reverse complement strand
TATACAATTCAATCTTGAATAAAAACAAATAAAGGATATTTATGAAATGACAAAACCGACATCTAGTGAAATAAAGGCAGCTCTTGAAGCAAAATTAATTAGAAACTTTGGAACACGTCCTGAAAGAGCAACAAAGGACCAAGTGTATCGTGCGGTTATTCTTTCTGTGAGAGACATACTTGTAGCAAAACGTGGCGAATTTGCTAAGGCTTTTAAAGTTCAAAAGTCAAAGAGAGTATATTATCTTTGCATGGAATTTTTGATTGGCCGCTCTCTAAAGAACAATCTTTGTAACCTTGGAATTGAGGATGACTATAAAGAAGTCCTTAAAGAAATGGGCTATGAAATTAATGATTTATATGAAATTGAACCAAATCCAGGTCTAGGAAATGGTGGTTTGGGCAGACTTGCATCATGCTTCATGGATTCACTCACAACTTTGGATTATCCAGGAACTGGATTTTCTTTGTGCTATGAATATGGTCTATTTAAGCAGAAAATTATTGATGGTGACCAAATAGAAATGCCTGACGTTTGGATGCCAAAAGGCTCAGACTGGTTGGTTCCTCGTCCAGATAGAACATTTTCTGTAAGATTTGGCGGAAGAATTGAAGAAAAATGGGATAATGGCAGATGTGAAATTATTCATACTGATTACGACGAAATACAGGCCGTAGCATATGATATGATGATTTCTGGTTCAGATAGTTTTGGCGTTAATAACCTTCGTCTTTGGAAGGCTCAAAATGTCTCAAACTTCAACATGAAGCTATTTACACAGGGTCAATATGCACAAGCACTAAGATCTAATACTGAAGCAGAAACTCTTACAAAAGTTCTTTATCCTTCAGATGACCATTACGAGGGTAAAGTACTTAGACTTAGCCAGCGATATTTCTTGGTTTCAGCTTCTTTGCAAAACATTATTGCAAACCACCTTGCAACTTTTGGTACACTCTCAAATTTTGCTGATAAAGTAGCTATTCATATTAATGATACACACCCAGCATTGGTTATTCCTGAAATGATGAGAATTTTTGTTGATACATATTCATTCTCATGGGAAACAGCTTGGGATGTTGTTAAGAAAACTGTATCATATACAAACCACACTGTTCTTCCAGAAGCTTTGGAAAAATGGAGCGAAGACTTATTTAGAATGAGACTTCCAAGAATTTACCAAATCGTATGCGAGATTAATAGAAGATGGTGTGCTGATCTTTGGAATATGTATCCTGGCGACTGGGGAAGAATTTCAGATATGGCTATTATTGCAAATGGCCAGGTTAGAATGGCAAATCTTTCGGTTGTTGGTTCTCATTGTGTAAATGGCGTATCAAAACTTCACTCTGAAATCTTGAAAGAAACTATTTTCCATGATTTCTATAAGGCTGAGCCAGACAAGTTTACTAATGTTACTAATGGCATTGCTCATCGTAGATGGTTGTGCTATTCCAACCCACTTCTAGCAAATTTGCTTGATGAAACAATTGGAACTGGGTATAGAAAGAATCCTGTTGAAATAGCTAACTTCTTGAAATTCCAAAACGACGCATCTGTTGTCGATAGAGTTAGATATATTAAGCACGAAAACAAGAATACATTTGCTACTTGGTACAAAGAACACCATGATGGCAACATCGATACTCATTCATTGTTTGACGTACAAGTAAAGAGAATGCATGAATACAAACGTCAGCTTCTCAATGTATTAAAGATTGTGGCTTTGTACAATGACATAAAAGATAATCCTAATGGAGAATTTATGCCAAAAACATTTGTATTTGGTGGAAAAGCAGCTCCAGGTTATTACATGGCAAAACAGATCATTAAACTTATTTGCATGCTTGGCAAAGAACTCGACAATGATCCTGATGTAAAGGGAAGATTAAAAGTAATCTATGTTGAAGATTACAACGTTTCTACTGCTGAAGTACTTATGCCAGCAACAGATATTTCAGAACAGATATCTTTGGCCGGAAAAGAAGCGAGCGGTACTGGATGCATGAAATTCATGATTAACGGCGCTTTGACAATTGGTACTCTCGATGGTGCTAACGTAGAAATGGCAGAAGCTGTTGGAAATGACAACATATTCATCTTTGGTATGACTGCAAAAGAAGTTGATGAACTTTGGAATAGAGGCTATAACTCTTTGTCTTACTACAACACAAGCACTAGAGTTAGAAGAGCAGTTGATAGAATAGGACAGGGATTAGGTGGAGAAGATTTCTCTGGTATGGTAAACTACTTGCTTTCTGGAATGAGTGTACCTGACCCATACATGTGTATTGCTGATTTTGATTCATACTATAACGTATTCTGCGATGCAGCTGATATGTACAATAACAGAGTAGGTTGGACCGAAAAAGCAATTGCAAATATTGCTGGCGCAGGTTTCTTTGCAGCAGATAGAAGCATAAGAGATTATGCTAACAATATTTGGAAAGCAACTCCAGTTGCTAAAAATTAAGCGGGTATACAAATGGCAAGTTTTGAAAGATTTGCTTCTGCTGTATCTCGTTTGGAACATAAGGTTAATGTTACGGCAGGAAACATATTATGCGATGGCCGTAACGCCTTTCCGATTACAGACACGATTGAGTTCTCAATAAATGCTCCATCCAACACTGTATCGGCTCAAATGATCATATTAACAGATTCAAATAAATGTATATCAAGATTTGATTTACAAAAAGTAGATGACAAATACACTATTCGTATTCCGATGGATTCGTTG
>JAKSVJ010000203.1 GCA_024408015.1 Clostridia bacterium | reverse complement strand
CTTTTTACGGGGTGATGGTGAGTTTTAAGATAATTATAAATCTTGTCCATTGTCAACCTTTCTTCTGTACAGTCATCCAATAACTTTGGGTCTTGTAGAGACCACGATGCAAGACCATTTTTACTTAGCAGTTCGCAAAAGGACGGAGCGGTATGAGTAACAACAATGTCAATTTGCACACCATTGCTTGTAATATCATTTAATGCAGCCTCATTATATACGGGCATCTCATTTTGCCAATAATATTGTTTTCCATTGGCTTTAGCCATTGCTTGCAATCTCCATTGTCTGTCAATACTCACAGCTCCACCAACACATAATATAGTGTGGTTGCAAGCATCAATAATAGAGTAATCGGGTATTGTTTGCCAACGGTTATTCTTTATCAGTTGATTTTGAAAGTATTCCGGGTCATCGTGGTTACCTCTGACCATTGCAATCCAAATGTTGTTTTTGTTCAGCCTCTTTGAAATGCGATTGTATATTATGTCATAGTATGCAGGCTTTTCAAAACCGAACCCACAGTCTCCCGCCACAATAACAAGTGTGTTGTGCATATCATATTGCATACAGATTTTGAATACCAACGATTCAAAATCACCGTGTACATCTCCGCAACATACTATTTGCTTGGCTTCAGGATATGAGAACTTCATAAGGAAAGTGCGTATTGTTCGCTGTTCGCGAAATGAGAACAATAACAAAGATAATAAAAAATATCATTATAAAATTTATTTTGAAAAATTATTACATTGTTCTTTGAATTGCCAAAAAAAATTGCTAAATTTGAAATATAAAAGTTAAAAGATTTGTTTGAGAGTTTGGGGACCAGAGACGGACAAACACAAATAGATGTCCGTCTTGAGGAGGAGACAGTTTGGTTAACACAGTCCCAAATAGCAAAGTTGTTTGGTACAAAAAAGACCAGCTATAACAAAGCACCTAAAGAATATCTATGATTCTGAGGAACTTGACGAGATTGGCACATGTTCCATTTTGGAACATATGGGTATATATTAGCCAAATAAAATAATATAGATTATGAACTCAGAAAAAGGATTTGTGTACATACTTACTAACCCGTCGTTTAGGGAGGATTGGGTTAAGATAGGTAAGAGTTCAAGACCTGTAGATATACGGTCAAAAGAACTTGATAATACTGCTGTGCCGTTGCCGTTTGAAATTTATGCAACGCTATGCACAAGTAAATATGATAAGGTTGAGAAACAGATACATAAGCAGATAGACAGGCTTACTGATTTGCGTATCCGTCAGAATAGGGAGTTCTTTAATATAGCACCCGATATGGCTCTTGACATTATGCGTGATATTGCTGATATTTTAGATGATGCAGAACTGTTTGTTTATGTTGATGGTAAGCCGGTTGAGTCTAAAAGTAAGGAGCAAGACCACAGTATTGCAAGTCAGGAAAAGGAGAAGCAGAAACGCACGAATAAACCTGCTTTCAAGTTTCATATGATTGGCATAAACATTGGCGAAACCATTATTTTTGATGCCTTGAATTTGCCTGTAAAAGTGGCATCTGATGATAAGATAGAGTATGATGGTCGCCTTTACAGCCTTTCTGCGTTTACAGGAACTTTCTTGCCAGCAGATAAGCAAAATTCATCGGGGGCATATCAAGGACCTAAATTTTTTAGTTATAAAGGCAAGGTGTTAAATGATTTACGTAAGCAGCATGAGAGTGAGCAATAACAAACAACAATAATTGTTATTTTTGTTAAAAGATGATGATACTGTAAATGATACTGTAAACTAGAAAGTAAAAAATGAAACAAAACGAATCTAACATACAATTATCATCTAATGATGAGATGCTGATATACCAATCACAGGATGGTACAATTAAGGTTGATGTGCTGTTTCAGGATGAAACAGTATGGCTTACCATTGAACAGATGAGTTTGCTGTTCGGCAAATCTCGTTCAACGATTAATGAACATATCTTGCACATTTTTGAAGAAGAGGAGTTAGAAGAAGCCTCTACAATGAGAAAAATCGGAATTTCCGATTCTTCTACTAAACCAACCAATTATTACAATCTTGATGTCATAATTTCTGTAGGGTATAGAGTAAAATCCCATCAGGGTACGCAGTTCAGGATTTGGGCTACGCAGAGGTTACGTGATTATATAATTAAGGGGGTGGCGTTGAATGACGAGCGTTTCAAGAAAGGTGGCTCTATGAACTATTTCAAACAGTTGCTGGAACGCATAAGAGAAATCAGGCTGTCGGAGCGTGTGTTCTATCAGCAGATTAAGGATATATATGCCACAAGTATTGATTATAATCCGTCAGATGAAATGACTTTGCAATTTTTCAAAGAGGTTCAGAATAAATTGCTTTGGGCTGTTAGCGGAAAAACCGCCGCAGAACTAATATATTACAGGGCTAATGCGTCTCTTCCTATGATGGGATTGACATCTACAGAGAATAATGGTAAGGTGTTGAAGTCTGACATAGTTGTAGGAAAAAACTATTTGAATGAAGAGGAAATAGGTATTCTTAAACTCATAGTTGAACAATATCTTGCATTTGCTGAGGCTCAGGCTTTGGCTCATGTGCCAATGTATATGAAAGATTGGATTGAGCGTTTGAAAATGGTTCTTACTATGAATCAGAAGTCAATTCTTGAGGATTCAGGAAAAATATCACATCAACTTGCCTTGCAAAAAGCCGAACAGGAATACACTAAGTATAAAAACACAGAATTAGAGAAAGAACATTTGGAGAGTATAAAGGAATTAGATGCTGATAT
>JAKSVJ010000202.1 GCA_024408015.1 Clostridia bacterium | reverse complement strand
CCATACTCAAGAACTTGGTTTTGTTGTAAGAACAGATGATTTAGCATATAAAGATGAAGACGTTACAGTTGATGAAGAAACATTTTGGGAATCTATCAAGGATAGTTTCCATAAGACATTTGTAGAACAAAAGAGATGGCAATTAATCTTATCAGGCTTATTGTCTACACTCATTATCACTGTATTTGGCTTTATTCTAGCCAATGTTCTTGGTGCTGCAGCTTGTGCTATGGCAATGGCAAAGAGTAAGATATTAAAGGCGATTGCTAGTGCATACTCGAGCATTATGCAGGGAACTCCAATGGTTGTTGTATTGTTGATATTGTATTATGTCATTTTCGGACATTCGTCATTGTCAGGAACTATTGTTGCTATAATTGGCTTTGGTCTTGTTACTGGTGCATATATGGCCCAGTTGTTCCAAGGAGCACTTCAAGGAGTTGACAAAGGTCAAATTGAAGCTTCTTTGGCACTTGGTTTTTCAAAGGCTAAAACATTTAGATACATTATTTTCCCACAAGCATTAAGATCTGCAATTACAGGCTATTTTAGCCAGATAATCTCATTGTTAAAGAGCACAGCAATTGTCGGATACATCGCAGTTAACGACTTGACAAAAGTCGGAGATATCATTCGTAGTAGTACTTACGAGTCCTTGTTCCCACTATTGTCAATTGCAATAATCTACTTCTTAGTTGCAGCATTACTATTGTTCATATTAAGAAGGTGCTTGAGTGCTTTGGCATATAAACGTGGATACAAGAAAATAAAAGGAGTGTCACTATGATTGAAATAAAGAATCTAAGAAAAGAATATACAGATGTCACTCCAATTAAAGATGTAAATGCAGTAATCAATAAAGGTGATGTAATATCAATAATCGGTCCATCTGGTACTGGTAAGTCAACATTTTTGCGTTGTATTAATATGCTTGAAACACCAACAAGTGGAAAAATCATTGTTGATGGAGTAGACATTACAGACAAAAAAACAAATCTTAATCAAATCCGTCAAAAGATGGGTATGGTTTTCCAATCATTCAATTTGTTTTCACACATGAATATCATTGAAAACATCATGCACGGTCCTGTGAAGCTTCTTGGAATGACACCGGATGAAGCATTTAAGCTGGGACTAGAATTACTTGAAAAAGTTGGTCTGAGTGATAAGGTGTATTCTTATCCTGATGAATTATCAGGCGGACAAAAACAGCGTGTAGCAATTGCTAGAGCATTGGCTATGAACCCTGAAATCTTGCTATTTGATGAACCAACATCAGCACTAGATCCAACGATGGTTGGCGAAGTTTTGTCTGTTATGAGGGATTTAGCTCAAAAGGGTACAACAATGATGATTGTAACTCACGAACTAAAGTTTGCAAGAGAAGTATCAAATCGTGTTTTCTTCATGAACGAAGGTGTAATTTATGAAGAGGGGACACCTGAAGAAATCTTTGAAAATCCTAAAAAAGATTTGACAAGACAATTCATTAAACACTTAAATGTTCTTTCTGCAACAATTGAAAAACCTGGATTTGACTTCTATGGCTTTAACTCTACAATCGAAGTCTTCGGTAGAAATCATATGCTTGAGCAAAAACACATCTTCAAGATACAAAGTGTTGTTGAAGAGTTGTGTGTTCAAACAATTTTGCCAACGTTGCCTAATAAGCAACCAATATCATTCTTGCTTGAGTATTCTTCAAGTGAATTAAAGAGCACAATTACAATTTCATATGATGGCGAAAACAATAATCCAATAGACAATATGGATGAGTTTGCAAAGACAATTTTGCTGTCAGAAGTAAAAGAGATAAATTATTCATTTGAAGATGGAAAGAATGAAATTAAGATGACAATTTAACAAAAAAACGGCTTCTAAACTAGCTTTTCTAGTTTTAGAAGTCGTCTTTTTCGCTGTTGTTTGAAATTTATGTCGTGGGCTTTGATTTTTGTTGTTAAGCAAAAGAGTATTGCTTGAAATAGGGTGTGTGGCTACTATTTTTTTAAAAAACTACATTTAAATGTGTCTTTCATTTTAAGTTTCACAACTTGGATACTTGTTAACAGCTACTATGGCGTCATCGCTTATTTCTACATCAAATGCAGCATCAATACCATCGCTACCTGCTGTGATATCAACACTTCCGCCCAAAATAGCTACAATTCCATGTTGTTTGCCTTTTTTGGAGATATCAGTATTCTCAGTCTTTATACCATCACCATTTTTTGAAACAAGTTTGATTGTACCACTTGTAATTTCAACACCGTCATCACCTTTTAATGCATTGTCATCGCAAGTAATGCTTAGTGTTAAATTTTTGATTTTAATGTCTTTTTTAGAGCGAATACCTTTGTTGTTGGCAGATTCTATTGTGAGCTCACCTTTTCCAGCAAGTTCAAGATCACATTTGGACCAAATGACGTACTCATAACCATCGTCATCACTTGTAACTTTGGCGCGACTGTCGAAAATGAAGTTTTCACTACCTTTTTTAGCTGTGATTGTAACTTCGTCACCGCTCTCTATTGTTATTGGATTCTTTGATGTAGAATTAATTATGACACCATTTAGTTCTAGCTCAAACTTGTAGTCTCCTGCATCGATAATAATCTGTCCATCAAATTCACCTTTGATTGAACATACTGTATCTTCGCTTAAGTTAGAGAAGGTAATTGTGTCTTTCTCAATTACCCATCCGTTATATGATTCATTTGTGCTTGAAATTTCAAAAACAACCATATCATCAGGGATGTCAGGATTATTTGTACTATCTGTTTGACTTGTTACTTCAG